>JAGVPF010000095.1 GCA_020052325.1 archaeon | reverse complement strand
TAGGATTTATAACTTATAATCAGTCCGCGCTTTCGATTTCCGCGACGCCCCGGACACCGTCCCAGGTCTTCTTCCAGCCGCGGATGACGATGCGCTTCCTGAAGAACGGGGCGTTCGCCACGAACGTCTCGCCCTCGCCGCCCTCGAGGAACAGATGGACGTGGGGCTTTTTCGCCCGGATGAGCTTTTCAAGCGGCTCTCCGAGGAATTCGGGCCCCAGGCCTTCGGCGGATACCGCCGTGACGTAGACCTCGAAATCGCGGAGCATTTCGGCCATCTTATCCTCGCCCGCATGCCAGAGCGGGGCGAACGAGGGGATGCCAAGCTCATTGGCGATGGAATCAATCCTGCTTTTCTGGTATGTGCTGGCGACTGCGCCAGTGGCAATGCCCCCGGCTTTCAGCCCGCGGAGCGCCTCGACGACTTTTTCCCTCCAGTTCTCCTCGGTCGTCTCAATAAAAACCTGCCGAAGACCCATCGCCTCGGCCTGCATCTTCGTGGCGTCGATATTGGGATGGTGGAACATCATCGAATACTCCGGGGGCCGGACGGTGAGGAGGACGATTTTATAGCCCTGCTTCATGGCCCAGCCTGTTGCATAGACCGAATCCTTTCCGCCCGAGAAAAGAACCACGACGCGCATATGATTATAATCGGCGCTTGCGGATTAAAAAACCATGTCAAAACCGCACCCGCAGATTGACGCCGCCGTCTTCGACCTCGATGGAACGCTCTTTCTCGGCAAGACCTTGATAAAAGGGGCGCTGGAGACAGTCGCGGCGCTTCGGAAGTCCGGCGTCAAGACCCTTTACCTGACGAATGCGGGAACCAGGACCAGGCAGGGCGTGGCCGACAAGCTGGCTGCCATGGGGTTCCCGACGAATGCAAATGAGGTTTATTGCGGCTCTTACATCCTCGCCAGGTATATACTGGATAAGCATGCAGGGAAAACGGTTTTCCCCGTTGGGGAACCGGGGCTCAGCGAGGAGCTTAGGCGGAACGGCATTGGGGTCGATGAAAGCGGGAAGGATTGCGATATAGTCGCAGTCTGCCTCGACCGGACGCTCACCTATGATAAGCTCGGGAGGGCGCACGTCCTCCTCCGCAAAGGCGCGCTGTTCCTTGCGACGAACAAGGACCATATATTTCCGACCGAAACCGGAACCATGCCCGGGGCGGGGGCGATTGTCGCGGCCCTGGAGTTCTCTTCCGAAAGGACGCCATATGTGGTCGGGAAGCCGAATCCGATGGCATTCGAATTGATGAAGGCCGAGCACGGGATAGATTGTGGCCGGGCGGTTATGGTCGGCGACAGGCTGGACACGGACATCGCATTTGCCCGCAACTGCGGCATGAAATCAGCCCTTGTCCTGACAGGGAATTCAAAAAAGGCGGATATCGGGGACCTGAAGCCGGATTTCGTCCTGGATTCAATCGCCGATTTCTTGAAAAAGATAAGATGAATGGGACTACGGAAAAGAGGATGGGATGATGGAGAACGCGCTAATCCTCCATCAGGTCCTTCAGCGTGTCGCTCGGGATATCCGGCGTGAACAGGCTCTCATCGATATTCACGAGATTGGACGTGTCGGCCTGCGAGGGCGCCTGGGCGCTGACCTGCTCCCCGACAATGCTATAGTTTATCTGGACGGAATTCCCGCAGCGGCATTTCCCTGAAAAAAGCAGTTCCCGGACTTCGAGTTCGCTGTTGAATGTTACAGTAGATTCCGCGTTGCAGCTCGAGCACCGTACTGTCCTTTTAAGGTCTGTCATCTAATCACCTGAAAATGCTTAGCGCGCGCGGTTTATAATAATATTACCCGCTTCTCGGTGATTATCTCGTCCATGCGCTGGTCGTTTTCGTGGGATGGCAGCTTATCGACGACCTGGAAATCAAAGCAGATGCCGATGCGGTAGGCGAAAGAATGGGCGAGGTAGCTGTCGTAATAGCCTTTCCCGTATCCGAGCCTGTGCATGCAAAGCCCGAATGCCACTCCGGGAACAACGATTAAGTCGGGCTCGGCGGGTTTCGAATCCTTGGTTCTGGGCTCGGGGATTCCGAATTTCCCGGGTGCGAGGTCGGAGGGGGATTTGAACGGGAAAAGGGTTATCTTGTGGTCTGTCACTGGGGCTGCGACCGTCTTGCCCGCCCGGACCGCGGCATCAATCATTCCCGAGGTATCCACTTCTTTTCCTTTTTGGATGTAGAACCCGATTGTTTTGGCTTCCTTGAAGCGCGGATGAACGGTGAGTTTATCGGCTATCGCTTTGCTCAGACGGGCCGCTTCCGCGCCCCCTAGCGAATCACGGGCTTTAAGCATTTTTTCGCGAAGCGCCTGCTTCAGGTGCTGGACCATCGCAGGATAGTATTGTCGAATGGTTAAAAAGGATTTGATGGGTGAGATTTGCATGGATTCCATATCAAGATACATGTTCGAAGCAGGCATGCTGAAAAGGGTGAAGAGGAGCGGGTGGTGGGCCGAGAAGGTGGAGAACCCGGAGAGCGTTGCCGAGCATTCGTTCCGCACCGCGGTTGTTGCTTTCATCCTCGCGAGGATGGAGGGACTGGGAGAGGCGGACGCGAACCGGCTCTGCACCGCTGGGGTGTTCCATGACATGCACGAGGCGCGAATCGGGGACATGCACAAGATAACTGCCCGGTATATCCAGGTGGAAAGGGAGCTGGAGAAGAAAGTCGAACGCGAGCAGGTCGAGGGGATGCCACCCGCAATACGGGACTCCATAATTGGCGCGCTGGCTCTTTCAGAAAAGGAACGCGCAATCTTGAAGGACGCGGATTACCTCGAATGCGCCTTCCAGGCAAAGGAATATCTGGACATCGGATACAAGGGAGCGCAGACGTGGATTGACAACATAGGAGAGCGCCTCAGGACAAAAAGCGCGAAGCGGCTCCATGCGAAGATGAAGGGGATGGACTCGAATTCGTGGTGGAAAGGACTAAAAAAGCTTGATTGAGCGGGAGGGGGAATCAGAAAGGAACGTGGAAAATGAAGGGGGGCGCTCGTCCCCCTGCGTTTTTCGGGTGGAAGGGGCTCAAGAAGCTGGATTGACAATATTTCAAAAACACACCGCAACATTCATGTAGCTGAACAAAATGGGACTCCAGGAGAAATTGAAGGAGCTCGAGGACGAGCTTGCGCGCACGCAGAAGAACAAGGCTACGGAGTACCATATCGGAATCGTCAAGTCGAAAATCGCGCAGATACGCCGCGAACTGCTCGCGCCCAGGAGGCATGGGGCAAGCGCCGGCGGATTCGACATCAAGAAGAGCGGCGACGCCACGGTGGCAATCATAGGCCTTCCGAGCGTTGGCAAGTCCACCCTCCTCAACAAGCTGACGAACGCCGAATCCAAGACGGCCGCGTATGCGTTCACAACGCTGAAATGCATCCCGGGGACGATGGATTACAAAAACACCAAGATACAGATACTCGACCTCCCGGGGATTATTGAAGGCGCAAAGGATGGCAAGGGAAGGGGGAGGGAGGTCATCGCTGTCGCCAGGAACGCGGACCTGATTCTGATTATGATAGAGGCCAACCACCCGGACCAGCGCCGCATAATCGAAACCGAGCTATACGGGTTCGGCATACGGGTGAACGCAAGCCGGCCCCGGGTCTCAATCGGAAAGGCAATGAAAGGGGGCATAACAATCAACCATACGGTCCCCATCACAAAGATAAGCGAGCGGGGGATACAGGCCACCCTGAACCAGTACAGCATGTTCAATGCGGATGTGATTCTCCACGAGGACATAACCGTGGACGAGTTCATAGACGTAGTAGAGGGCAACCGCGCTTACATCCCTGCAGTCTATCTCCTGAGCAAGGCGGACCTTGTGAAGACAATGCCGAAACTGCCTTTCAAGTATGTCCCGGTATCGGCCGAGCGGGGAGCCGGGATAGAGGAGCTGAAGCGCCAGATATACGACAAGCTGGACCTCATCCACATATACACAAAACGCAAGGGCGAAGCCGCCGACATGAAGGACCCGATGGTTGTCCGGAGCGGCGTCAGCGTCGGCGAGGTGTGCGAGAAGCTGCACCGGGATTTGAAAAAGGAATTCCGGTACGGGCTCGTCTGGGGAAAGAGCGTCAAGCACCAGCCGCAGCGTGTCGGCTTGGAGCATATGCTTGATGATGGCGATATCCTCCAGGTGGTGAAAAGGCAGGGCTAAACGGGATTGCGGCGCAAGATTGGAGGATGTGATTGGATGGAATACCAGGCAAAGAATTTCGATGGGTTGGTTGGGATGGAAGGATTCAGCGACATTCTGCTGAAGAACCACTTCACGCTGTACCAGGGATATGTGGCGAACACGAACAAGGCCGCGGGCTTGCTAGGCGCGATGGCGAAGGAGGGGAAGAGCGGGACGCCCGAATACGCCGAGCTGAAAAGAAGGTTCGGC
>JAGVPF010000075.1 GCA_020052325.1 archaeon | reverse complement strand
TTTTATCCGCGAGAAGGAGGATTTCGCGAAAGACGTCTTCCCCCGCCTGCTCGGTGCGAAAAAGCCGCTTAATGCCTACGTGTTCGACGGCGTCTGGTTCGACATAGGCCGCGTCAGCGATTATGAGCGCTTTGTCGAGCTTTTCAGCCTGATGCGGTTCATGAGGACGATTGAAGGTAAATGAGTTTTATATCCTCAGGTACATCGCCAGTACCGCCAGCGCAAGCACAACCTCTGTCCCGAGAAAGAAGAAGACCAGGTTCCGCTCACTCGCGCCCCCAAACATTTTCATAACCACATGGACCAGCCCTTTGACCCGGCCGTCCCTAGGGTGCAGTTTCCCCCCATCGAGTTTCTGGCGGGTGTGGGGGAACCGGTTTTTCGCCTTGATGAAGAAATCGATGATGTATGGAATCATGAGGATTACGCCGGCGCTCTCAAGGTTCCCGATGATGACCGCACTCGCCAGCACGACCCCGATTGTCAGCGTACCCACATCGCCTGGGAAAATCTTGGCCGGATATGCGTTGAACACGAGGAATCCCAGGAGCGCCCCCATCATCGAAAGCGAGATGACGGACATCTCCGGGGCATTCATCCCGACTGCGATTATCGACAATGCGATGAACATCACCGCGCCCATCCCCGCCTCAAGGCCGTTGAACCCGGCCAGCATGTTCGTGAGGTTTGAGCAGACTGCGATTGCAAGGGGCACGAGGACCAGTATATAGATAATGCCGAAGTCCACCATCCCCAGCAATGGGAGCGCGATTGCGGTGCTGCCCGCGGCTTTTACGGCTACCAGGGGCACCGCGGCAAAAAGCGGGAGTATGGCCTTCATCCATTGGGGGATGCTGAGCAGGTCGTCGACCAACCCTATGAACGCTATCGTATGGATTGTGATTACCGCGGCAAGGACGTAGACCAGGTTAATCTGCAAACCGAAAAACGAGCTGAAGAAAATCGCAAGCAGCAGCCCCGCGCTGAAGCCCGCCACAATCGCTATGCCGCCCATTTCCGCGATATCAGGATTCGAGGGCTTATTCTCATCCTTCCCGGTCATCCCCGCCCTTTGGAGGCGCGGAATCAGAAGGTTCGTAAGGACTATGGCAACAACGAACGCAAGAACGGCGCAGGCAATGAAATACAGCATCAAATCCCCATTCCCATCCATTCATCCCTTCCTGATTTTCTCAAGCACCGACTTTGCATGCTCGATGTCGAAATTCCTCTCGCTTGAGAGGGCCTCGGCGACGGCCTCCGTCTCCCCGGGTGTCACCGCTCCGGTATACATCGCGATGTTCCGGGCATGGAGCTTCATGTGCCCCTTCTGGATGCCTTCGGTCGAAAGGGCGGAAAGCGCGGCAAAATTGTTCGCAAGGCCGACGCATGCCATAACCATCGCCAGCTCCTTTGAGCTTTTCACGCCCATGATTTTCAGGGCAGTTTTGGCCGTCGGGCTGCTGTTGATTGCCGGGCCTACGGTGGCGACCGCAAGGGGCAGCTCAATGGAGCCTATCAAATCCCCCTTTTCGTTGCGGTGGTAATGCGTCAGCGGCTTGTAATGGCCTAATGATGCAAATGAATGGGCTCCGGCCTCGACCGAGCGCCAGTCGTTCCCGGTCGCTATGGCAACGGCATCGATTCCGTTCATTATGCCCTTGTTATGCGTCGCGCAGCGGTAAATATCATGCTTGGCGAACTCGCATGCGTCCAGCACGCCTTCGATGGCCTCTTCCCCCACGACGCTCTTCTTCCAGACGGCTGACGCGCGGGCCTTCCTTCTTGTCGCAAGGTTGCTGATTATCCTCAGCCTCACCGTGCCGCCTGTCAGCTGGGTAAGGCTCGGGGCCACGTTCTCAAGGACGGTGTTCACCATGTTGGCTCCCTGCGCATCGCCCACCGCGATGAAGAAATCGACGATAACCATCGGCCCGCGCTCGGTGTCCAGCACCTTCGTCTCGAAATCCCGGACCCCGCACCCGTATCTCTCATGCTGCTTCATATGGCCGGATGCGATGCCGAGTATCTCCTTCCGGTTGAGTGCGAGGTTCTTTGTGGCTTCCGTGACATCCTCCAGGTGCGTTATCTGGACCTGGCCTATCATGATGGATTCGTCGGCATCCGCCTTGAAGCCATCCGGGAGGGTCTGCTTGGCCGCCTTGCACGCTGCGGCAATCACCGACGACTCCTCGACCGCCATCGGTATGACGTGGTGTTTCCCGTTTATCGTGAAATTCGTCGCCAGGCCTAGCGGAAGATGCACCGCGCCTATCACGTTCTCGACCGTCTTGTCCGCCCGCTCGAGCTTGAGGGCGCCGCTGTCCTTGAGGGCATCCGCCTCCTCGTCAGAGAGTCCGGCCGCCTTCTTGACCTTGGCCAGCCTCTCCTCGACGCTCAATTTGTAGAAACCTGAAAAGTCTTCCATGAAACTTTCCTCCATACACACGCCGGTTAAAGTTTCATCAAACTTCTTCCGGTATTCTCCGTCCTTTGTCTTTAGCGATAGCCGTTCTCGAGCTTCTCGAGCGCGCGGTCGATGTTGGTGAATGCCAAATCCGCCTTCTTCATGAAGAGCTCCCTGAATATCTCCCGGAGATTCCTGCTCTCGCCGGTCCCCAGGTAGTACCTTCCCTTTTTCCGCACAAGCACCCCGCTGTCTTTCAGCCGGAGAAGGTGGTAGTAGACGGCCTTCGGATTCTGAGGTTCCTTGGTCAGGCTCTCCAGCCTCGCGATGATATCCTTCGTCGTGGGCTCCTCGTCCTTCACATGGAACTCGACCAACACTTCAAGGATGTCCAGAAGGAGCCTCCTGCTTTCGTTCGGGAGAATCATCCCCAATGACAACGCAATCCACCGGATAAGCGATTTCCTGGCAAGGAGCACGTCATCGGGGAGGGCAAGCTCCCGCAGGGTGAGTTCTGAGCGTATCAGCCTCGACTCCGGAATCATGATGCGATTTCTAAGAGAAAGGTTATAATCATAGTTGTGCATGTTAGTCCGGTGAACGTTTGGTCAAACTCAGCCTCAGGTGCCATCCCGACGTGCTTTTCGGCTTTTCAAGCCACCATGTCGAGCTGATTCTGCGGGTTGAGAACCATGGCGAGGGGGTGGCCTGGGCCGAGGCGGACGTGTCCGTCCCGGAGCGCCTTTCGCTGAGCCCGAACAATTCTTTGCGCAAGGGCCGCCTCAGGGTAGGCATCGTGGGGAAAGAGGAATACCTTGAGAAGGCCGTCCGCGTATACAGCAACAGCTTCACCAACCCGCAGATGTACAAATGCGATATCACCCTTTTCGCGTTCAACCGCGACGGGGTGATTGACAGCAGGCAAGAAAAGTCGATTAACCTGCGCTGCGAACTGAAAAAAGAAGCGTCGTTATGAATCCGGGGCTCGCGCACGCGCGTAGGGCTTGTGCGGAGTCGAGTGGTGGTTTGAGCGCCAGCGTATAATAGCTAGACGTACAAAAGGAAAGCAGCCTGAACGTACGACTGGTTTTAGGGTGAATCAATGCCTTTGAAAATGATAAAGAATCTGGTAGTGCCTCAGGACCACTTTTTTTTCGATTTGCTGCAGAAGCAGGCGGAGACTGCGCATACGGCCTCCCAGGAACTGTCCGGCCTGATGGGGGATTACCGCGACATACGCGCAAAAGTGAAAAAAATCAAGGACCTAGAGCACCAGGGGGACGAGCTGATGCGCGCCATTTACACCGCCTTGAACAAGACATTCATCGTTCCCATCGACCACGCGGACATCTCGTCTCTGGCAAATGCGCTCGATGACGTCGTCGACATGGTGGACCATGCTTCCGCAATGCTCATATCATACGACATCCCGAAGCCTTCGCCTCCAATGGTCGAGCTTTCGTCGATACTGGTGGAGCAGACCAAGGAGCTAAGGGATGCCGTTGTCGCAATCAACCATTCCCGGACCTACGGCAGAGTCTCGGCCCACTGCAACCGGATAAAGCACTTCGAAATGAAGGCCGACGAAGTGCACGCCCGGGCCATTACCGCCTTGTTCAAAACGACCGATGCAATCGAAATTCTCAAGCACAAGGAGATACTCGACTGCCTGGAGGCGGCGACCGACAAGGCCGACAAGGCGTCCCAGAACATTTCAGATATTGTGATGAAGCACGCGTAAGGGTTGGGCATATGATTGAACTGCTTGTCTTCACTATCATAATGGCGCTTGTCTTCGATTTCCTGAACGGCTTCCACGACAGCGCCAATGCAATCTCCACCGTCGTCGCTACCCGCGTCCTGACCCCGATGCAGGCGGTTTCCATGGCCGCAATCGGGAACCTTATCGGCCCCCTGTTCTTCTCCACTGCGATCGCTGCAACAATCGGCAAGGGGATTATCGATACGGGCGCCATCAGCTCAATACTCCCCCAGGAGACTTTCATCCTCATGGTTCTTGCCTCGCTCGCTGGCGCCATATTATGGAACATCATCACCTGGTATTTTGGAATCCCTGTCTCGAGCAGCCATGCGCTCGTGGGCGGCCTCATCGGCGCTGCAATGGCGGCGGTCGGTTCCAGCGTCCTCGTTTACGATGGCATAATCAAGGTCCTGGTCTTCATCGTGGTCTCCCCGCTGCTGGGTTTCATCACGTCAATAGTGTTCGCGCTGATAATCATGCGCATCTTCATGAATGCCGCTCCGGCAAAGATAAACGGGTGGTTCAAGAAACTCCAGTTGTTCTCTGCATTCTTCTATTCGGTCACGCACGGGACCAATGATGCCCAGAAAACCATGGGCATCATCACGATTCTGCTCGTTGGCGCCGGTTTCCTCTCCGATTTCACCGTTCCGCTCTGGGTGATTCTTGTATGCCACACCTCTATCTGCCTCGGTACCTGGTTTGGCGGTTGGCGCATCGTGAAGACGATGGCCCATAAAATCACGCGATTGAAGCCCTACCAGGGATTTTGCGCCGAGACCGCAGGCGGAGGGGTTCTGGTGCTGATGGCAGGCTTCGGCATCCCGGTCAGCACCACGCACGCAATAGCCGGCTCGATAATGGGCGTCGGCTCTATGGCGAACCCGAAAAGCGTTCGCTGGGGCGTGAGCCGGAACATCGTCCTGGCCTGGGTCATCACCATTCCATTCAGTGCCATCGTCGCCTGGGGGACCTTCATCGTCATAAAAATATTCATGTAAGAGCGAATGGAGCCGGGCTCCAGACACCGGTCGCTGGCCATGCGGTCGGTCAGATGAATTTCAACTCATTGTCGGCAATCAGATGCGAAGCGTAGCCGACAAGCCCGGCAAGGGCGAGCATCCTCCCTGTCATGAAATAAAGCAGGACTCCGAATGCGATGCACGCAACCAACGTGTGCGTTATCCCCCGGTGCCTCGGCTTGAAGAACCTGAAGAACAGGAAATACACGCCTGCCATGGCCAGGAAGGTGACGAGCATCGTTCCCATCCCGTCAAGGGCCGGCAGGCAGATTCCCGTGCCGCACGCCGAGCCATAGACGGTCATGAACGCGAATCCCACGAATGCGAAATCGAGCCACTGGCGCCCCTTGCTTGAATCATGGTCCAAATCCGGGACGAGCGCGCAAAGGCCTGTAAACGCAGTCAGCATCATGAGGGCGAAGATGGTCTCGTCAAGAAGATAGAATATCGCAAAGCCGAGTATGGCACCTATGAATACGTGCGAACGCCAGTCCATGCTAGATAAAAAGGGAAAAAGAAAATAAATGTGAGCGTTTAGCCGCCCACTTCGAAGCTTGTGCTCACCGACGCGGATACGTCCACCTGGCCGGCTGAAAGCTCGGTCTTGGGTGCGGCGCTAACCATGTCCATGGCCGCAGAGCGGTAGTATACCGGCTGCGGGTAGTAGCTGTAGGACTCGCTGACCGAGAGAACCTTGCCGAGGCTTATCCCTAAGCCCTGCGCCATGCTCTCAGCCTTCGATTTGGCCTCGCCCGACGCCTCTTTCAGGAGCGCCTTCTGGAGGGCCCTTCTCGTTTCGTCCTTTAGCGTGAACTGGACGTAGTCGATGAACGTCTGGTTCGTGCCCGCACTCGCGGCCGCGTCTATCAAGTCCCCGCCCTTGTCCAGGTCGGAGAGCTCCACATTCAGCATGTGCGTGGTGCGGTAGCCTGTCAGCCTCGAGTCATAGTGGCAGTTGTACCCGTTCTTGTCGCACGAGTATGTGCTGTCATAAACCGGGTCGACGCTGTATGACGTCGTCTGGATGCTCGAATCGTTGACGCCGAGGGCCTTGATTTTCGTGCGCAACTCAGCGCTCACGGCCGCATTGTCCCCCTGGGACGTCTTGGCGTTCACAGACTCGGTCTGCACCCTAAGCTGGATATTCAGCAAATCCGGAGCAACCTTCTTTGAGGCCGTCCCCGAAACGCTAATCGCATGCTCAGCCGGAATGCTGGAAACATACACGTTCGGGTTCGTCGGTCCGCTTGTTATGTTCACCTTAGTGGCATAATCGCCCTGCGCAAGCAGGTAACCGCCTCCCATCAGTCCGATTGCCAGGATAATGGCGACCGGAATCGCCAGAGTCCCGCAGCCGCTTGAGCAGCACATTCCAACATCTTCATCCTTACCCATACCAATATCACCTATTCGCTTGTTTTTTTGCAGATGCCCATTGCATCAGGAGTATTCTCACTTGGCAGGTAGTCCGTACAGACGTATCCTGCCGGGCAGTCGAATCCCGCTATCCCGCCGCATTCGCAGTACGAGACGCACATCAGGATGCACGCGGTCCCTTCAGGGGCGCCGCGGCATGCCGAGCCGCATTCGTTCCAGTGCCCTCTGGCCGATTCGCACATGCCCTGCGTTATCGCATTGCCGCTGTCCGTGCCGTTCGTATCATTCTTCACCGGTGGCTGGGGCGTTTGGCCCAAGCAGCCGTAACCAACGAGAATCGCGATTACGGCAATTAATACGATTACGGGCAGTCCTCTCATCATGATAAGACTCTGGGTGGACAAATATAAACGATTGCCTTTTTTCTTCGGTAAAGACCGCAGGTTCAGGCCGGAAGCCGGGGTTCATTTGATTCGGAACTGCATGCCTCGCCGGCAGAATCCCGCACAGTCTTGTCGCTATGCTTGAGGAGCCGCTCCAGGGCCATGACATCGCCCCTTTTCACGTAAAGAAGGGCCAAAGCCCCTGCGGCGTTCTTCTTGGCGTACTTGTCACCTATGGCTTCCTTCAGGGCACCCTCTGCCGGGGATACATCAACGCCTGCGGCAACCGCCCCCTTAAGGGCATCCGCGGCAATCGCCCCGACGCCAACATGCTCGTCCTTCAGGAGCTGGCCGACAATCCCGATTGCCTCCTTATGCTCCCCCATGATTCCGACCAAATCATCAATCTGGTCCCTCAGCATCATCAGCCTCATGGATTCATGCGTCTCATTAAGCTTGTGCCTCTCCAGGAATAGCTGGTGCTCCCTGAAAACAACCAGCGTATGTCCCGCTGTGTTGTGCCGAATCCGTCTCGACCGGTTTTTCAAGGCTTGCACATGACCACTTGATTATCCGTTTGATATGTAGTGTTTATATTATATTACATTTTCATAATCTTTTTATAACTTATGCAGGTAATACTACTGTCATGGCAAGGTCACTATTCATCCAGAACCTGGAGCGCCCGGCTGTGCTGAGAGCGCAGTTCCGCAAGCTGAAGGATGATTTGCGCGATTCCGGCCTGCTGCTCGACGGCCCTTTCCGGGACCAGTCTGAAGCCGTGGCGCAGCTTTCGGGGGATATTACATCCAGGATGAAGTGGGGCGGTTATGGCAGCATTGTCGGAGCGGCCATCGCCACACTTGCGCCCCAGAACCTGCCTTCAGGAGAACGCTCATGGCTGAAAATCCCCTTCATCGTCACTCCGAATGGCCCTGCCGGAATCTGCGAGTCCGCAGGCTCGGTTGCAAATATTGAGGCGGGCATGATGGGCGGCAAGCCTGTCCGGGCTGTGGACATGGAAGGCTTAACGCTCGTAGGCGTGGCGGTTCTGCGCAAACTCGGCGTGCCCGCCTTCTTCTCATACATGCATTTCGACAAGGAGAACCCCAAGCTCCAGGCCCTGCGCTCTTTATCCTGGCTGGTCGGGAGCATACCTGCAGGTGAACCTGTGCCAGCGATTCTTGCCATGACTCCGGAACCGGAGTTCCTGACCTTCCTTCCGCCGTACGCCCTCTCGCTTCCAACCCATAACGCGGTAACCGGATTTGAAGTGCTCGATGACAACGCGGTGCTTTCGCTGATGCATATGAAGGCGGCTTATGAGTACAGCCTGAGCCTGATGCGTGATATCGCCACACGGAAGGCTGAATCAGAGGACGAAGGCATGCTGAGAATCGTGGGAATAGGGCACACCCTCCATGAAGGCATGTCCATCTGGAGCGAGCGGGATGCAAGGCGCGATGCGGCTTCCGCCCTCGCGCTGCTGAACCCGAAATCCGGCTCACTTCGGATGGAGAGCATCCGCATCCTGGCTGAAAGCAGGTACGTCCACAACCTTATCTGCCCGGTGCATCATAACCTCATGGCCTCGCATGTGATGCTCAGCGACGAGGCGAAACGGCTATTATCCGAGATTGTCCAGCGCGTCTCGCATGATGATCCGGAGGGCATGGCCGGATTCCTCGTGTCAATGCAGGATATCGAATGCGTCCCGAAGCTGATGGCGTACCTTGAGCTTTCCGGGCATATCAGCGAACATGTGCACGATAGGAGCGGCTGTGCGGTCACAAGAAACATGAACTGAAGGATGGGAAAAGCAGGAGTTCGATTGCAGGGTGCGGTTGCGGGAAGCGACGCAGATGCGCGAATGATAATCGGGCTCAGGCATTCGCCGCGGCTTCTTCCTTGTCCTTCTTCTCCTTCTCGAGCTTGCGCTTGATGGATTTGAGCGACACGAACGAGTCGCGTTCCATCTCATCCAGGCGGAAGGAAATCAGCTTCTGCTGCTCCTCAAGGCGCGGAATCAAAACGAATTCGAGCGCATTCACGCGCCTCTTCGTCTTCTCTATCTCGATAATCAGCCTTTTCATCGCCGTCTCCGTTTCGGCGAGCTTGATGACCATGGCCAGTATCTCGTTGAAGTCCTCCACCGCCGAGTCGATTTTCGCGCTGGTGGCCGCGACCGAATACGTCGGCAGGCTCAGGAAATGCTTCGTCTCCATCTTCGTGTTGATGTTGGGGATTTTCACGCCCATGACATTCCGCACTTCAATGTCGATGTCAATCTCCTTCCGGAGGTCCAATGAAACCTTTGTCAGCTCCTGCATGTTGTGGTATGTCTCCGCAAGGGCGAGCGACTTGTACCCCACGGCCATCTTGAGGGCGAGCTGGCCGCGCAGGTCCTGCGCTTTTTTCAGGATTTTGAAGAACTCGAGGATGAGCGCGTCGCGCTTCTGCTTGAGGAGCTTGTGTCCCTTGCCCGCAAGCTTTATGCGGTCCTTGGTGATGATAAGCTCCATCCTCGTTGGATTTACGTCAGTTGCCCCAGCCATGTCAGTTCACCGTGCTATTATAGCGCCATCCGCTCCATCATCCTCACAGCGTGTACTTCTTCTTCATGTATTTCGGTATGTGCTCCCTCTTGACCCTCTTGAGCTCTTCCTCAGGCAGTATCGAGAGCAGCTCCCAGCCCAGGTCCAGCGTCACTTCGATGTCGCGGTTCTCATACGGGCCCTGCTGGACGAACCTCTTCTCGAATTCGTCGGCCAGCCTCAGGAAGCGCCTGTCCGTTGCGGACAACGCTTCTTCACCGACGACCGCGCTAAGGCTTCTCAAATCACGGCCGTTCGCATACGCCGCATACAGCTGGTCCGATACCCCCTTGTGGTCCTCCCTCGTCTTCTTGTCGCCGATACCGGAGTTCATCAGCCTTGACAGCGAGGGAAGCGGGTCGACCGGCGGGTAGATGTTCTTCCTGTGCAGGTCCCTCGAAAGCAGTATCTGCCCTTCCGTGATGTATCCTGTCAGGTCGGGAATCGGGTGGGTCTTGTCGTCGCCGGGCATCGTAAGCACCGGAATCTGGGTGACCGAGCCCGAGCTTCCCTTGACCTTTCCGGCCCTCTCGTAAATCGTCGATAGGTCCGTGTACATGTAACCGGGGTACCCGCGCCTTCCGGGGACCTCCTGCCTCGCCGATGAAATCTCACGCAGCGCCTCGCAGTAGTTCGTCATGTCCGTGATGAGGACGAGGACGTGCATGCCCTGCTCGTAAGCGAGGTATTCGGCCGTGGTCAGCGCAAGCCTCGGTGTGATGATGCGCTCGACCGAGGGGTCGTCGGCCAGGTTCAGGAAGAGGACGGCGTTTTCAAGCGCGCCCGTCTTCTCGAAGTCGCGCATGAAGTACGATGCCTCTTCGTGCGTGATGCCGATTGCCGCGAACACGACCGCGAACTTCTCGTCCGTGCCACGGACCTTGGCCTGCCGTGCAATCTGCACCGTGAGCTGGTTGTGGGGGAGGCCTGCGCCCGAGAATATGGGGAGCTTCTGGCCGCGGACAAGCGTGTTCATCGCATCGACCGTGGAGATGCCCGTCTGGATGAACTCGTTTGGCATCTCGCGCGAGAACGGGTTGATTGGAAGGCCTGTGATGTCGACCTTCTCTTTCGGGATGACGCGCGGGCCCTTGTCGCGCGGCTCGCCAAGGCCGTTGAACACGCGACCGAGCATCTCGGTGCTGAG
>JAGVPF010000049.1 GCA_020052325.1 archaeon | reverse complement strand
TCCAGTGGAACTCCCGCGAGCGGATGAATGGCTTGGTTGCCTTGGTTTCATGCCTCCACACCTGGCAGCGCTGGTAAATCTTGAGCGGAAGGTCCCGCGTCCCGTGTATCCAGAGCGCGTACATCGTATACATCGCGGTCTCGCTTGTCGGGCGCATCGCATAGCGCTCCTCGAGCTTGCTGCCGCCCGCTTCGGTCACCCAGAACACCTCTGGCACGAACCCCTTCACATGCTCGCTTTCGCGCATGAAATAGCTTTCCGGAATCAATGCCGGAAATAGTGCGGGCATGTGCCCGCGGGACTCGACCGCCTCCTCGTACATGCCGTACATGCGGTTCATCGTCATGACCGCCCAGGGCATGAAGACGACGAATCCCTTTATGCCGTAGCGGAGGTCGCACAGCTGCGCCTCCTTCGTTATAGTATTATACCATTCCGAAAAATCCGATTTGTTTAGTTTCATAGGAAAGTCGACTCCAGGCTAAGAAGCGCCGTGAACGCTGATTCGATGGAAGGCCTCGCCGCGAATATCACGAGCAGGAGGGCTGCGGAAAGGACGAGGGCCACCGCGATGTTCCCCTTCTTCAGCTCGGAAAACTCATCGATGTCCGGCGTTATCCGGTCTGCAAGGTTAATCGTGAGGAAGATGATGATGACGCTGGCAAGCAGGCCAAGGATGTAATTCAGGAATGTGAATGCCATTATGAGGGCCACTGCCTGCATGGGAATCGCCGCGGTCGGAACCTGTATGGAGAACGCGAGCTCCCCGATTCTCTGCTCCATGAGAAGGAGCATGCCGGCCATCACCGATGCGAGAAGGATGCCGATTGCGGCATTGCCTTTCCTCATCTCCTTCCATTCCTCGATTCCGGCGGTCATCCTGTCGAAGAAGCCGATGCCGATGTATAACGCGCCGGCGGATAAGGCGAGGGAGGCCAGAATCCTGAGCGCGGCGATTGCGAATCCTATAATAAGTTCCTGAACCATAAGTTTGAGAATTGGATGAAATCGGTTATAAAGCTTGGGGGAAGATTCCGGCTGCGGAACGGAACGCGGCCATGTTCCGGGCATTGGCAGGCATGATTGGAGGCCCAGGCGTGGCGGGTAAATATTAAAATCAGGCCGGTAAAGACTACCTCGGACAGAACCGGCGGATATGATGGCAGGAAAAAAAGGTGCGTATCAGTTGCTTCGGGAAGGCGCCCTTCCACCACAGATTGACGAGGCGAGCATCGGCAGTTTCGAGGAGGAAGCGCTGAGGGCGGCTAATTCTGTCTTTTCCACGCTGGAAGGAGCACTTGCGGCATGGGATGCGTCCAAGGAGAAGCCGCCGGAACTCAGGAAGACGGCCGCAAGGTATAGGATGTTCGCCGAATCCATCGCTAACTGGGAACGGAAGATGCTGATAATTAAGGGAAAGAAGAGGGATTTCAAGGAAAGGGTGAGGATGCTTCAGGAGTTCGCCGACATCTGCATGTCCTACGGAGGCGATTGAGGGTTGGCGCACAAGCAGAGGGAGGCCGGGCCGGCAACGGCTGAACCCGCCATCAGGACAGTCCCGCCATCGCCCGCGCCAGTGCAGCGGCCGCAGGAACTAAGCATCAGCCAGGCATTTTCCAAGGCAGGAACCGTAATCCGGGAAACGAGGGGGTTTTTCGGCGAGGTGCTTGATGCCGTGCTTCCACCCTCGGCGGAGCGGTTTGAGAAAAGGGCGCAGGAGTTCGACGGGAGGCTCCGGCCCTTCGCTCCGCAGTATTCCGAGGAGGTTCGGATTGCGACGGGGCTTGTGAGGCATTCCGTCGATCTGGCAAGGCAGGCGGATGCCGCGGAGGCCCGGGGAGAGAAGCAGCGTGCACATGAGCTTAGGGACAGCGCGCGGGGCAATTACTTTGAGGGGATGATGAAGGCGCACTCGGTGCCAGCAATCGCCCGCCGGGTCGAGGACCTTGAAGGGGTCGGAGCGCCCGCCGGATACGCCGACGCCCAGCGCGCGGCCTTCAAAGATTACGGGGTCTCCTCATGGCGCAGGGCTGTTGCAATAGGGGAATACACCGAGTTCCGCGTCAGGAACGACGCCGCTTTTGACGCGGGGGTTCCGGAAGGCCCGGTGCTGGCTGAGGTGGCGCGTCTTGGAAACGGCGCGGGGCAGGGACTTGCATTTACAGAAACGGACTACAGCAGCACGATGGGCACATTCGCGCAGGTTGCCCGGCCCGCAGAGCAGTTTTCAGCAGCCCTCCAGGCGGGAATCCGGGCAATGGCCCAAATGGCGGCCGCACACTCCCAAACCAGCGCAGATTTCAAGAAGGCGATGGAACGGCTCGATGAAGAATTGAAAAAAATCCTCAAGAAGGCCGACGGGGGGAATGCGGAGAGGGAGGAGATTGAGAAGGCGAAGGAAATCGCCGAATATGCAAAAAAGGTGGAGGAGGACATCGCCGGCGCTTCAGAAACCGACCTGCCTGAAATTGACGGAATGCTTGCCCGCGGCGCCAATGCCATACTGAAAGGGAGGACGGATGAGGGACTGGCTCAGCAAGAGATTGCGCGGATGTATTCGAAGGCATCGCCTGAAAAGAAGGAGCGGCTGGGGCGAATCAGCAAGTGGCTCGATGACGGGAGGCTTTCGGCATCGGAAGCCAAATCCATGCTCTCCCGGGACAGGGCCCTTGCCGGCCTCGAGAGCATATACATCTACGGCAAGAGGGCGTACACCCTGGAAGTGAGCGAAATCCGGAAGCTCGATATGCGGGCGGGCGATTTGATGAGGAAGGCGGATGCGCTCAGAGCCGATGCGGAGAAGACGAAGGACCCGGCTAGGAAGAAAGCATTGCTCCGCGACGCGAAAAAGGTCGAAGCAGAGGCCAAGGGCGTGCTGCGGGTTGCGGATGCGAAGACGAAAGGCCTCGTGGAAATCGCGAAAGTGGAGAAGGCGCTCAGGGAAGCGGGCATGCCGGAGCCGATAATTAAGGCGGTCAGGGGGTCTTACCGTTTCTTCGGGACGGTCAGCCAGTGGAGGGCGGACATCAGCCTCAAGGCGGCCCGCCTCCTGATTGATAACAAAGGGCTATTCGAAGGCGGGAAAGGGGGCCCGATCCTGAACGCCGTTGCCAGATTCCTCGGATTCCTGAGCGGCCCGAAAAGCGACAGGGAGATTGGCGGAAAAGAAAAGATAGATGGGTACTTCTCAGGCGAACTCGAACCCAAGATAATCGCGGCCGGGCTTGTCAACGCCGATGCCCCCAAGGGTTTCCTGAAAGCTCTGAAGGCAGCGGCCGGGCTCCTCGGCACGAAGGAGCAGTGGAGGGGGGAATTGATAATAAAGGCGGCAAAGTTCTTCCTCGACAACCGGGCGAAGCTGCAGGGCAAAGGCGGGGCAAAATCCCTTGCAGGCCTGCTCGGGCTGATAGGCAGGCTCGCTGACCCGGAGGAGAAGAAGCTTGATGGGCAGGAAATGGGCCGCGAATTTGAGAGGATAACCGGCGAGACCGGGGGCCTTGCGGAAGCGCCGGTTCAGGTTCCGGAAGCCGCAGCCGAGACGGAGAAGGCGCCGGAGGAGCGCAAAGGCATCGCGCCGCAGGAATACCTTGATAGGCTCGGAAAGCTCGAGGAGCTCGGCGCTCCGCCTGAAGTGGTGGCGGCCGCCAGAGCAGCCATGAAATTCATTGGCACAAAGGGGGAGTGGAAAGCCGCGCTCGTGCTCAAGGCGATGGAAATCCTGCTGGGCAGGAAGGATGTTTTGCAACAGGGACCGGGAGCCGAAGTGGCATCGAAGCTCTTCTCGTTCATCGCAGCGCTCGGAGACCCCTCGCGCATCATCGACAGGAAAAAGGCCGGGAACTTCCTCAGCTCCCGCGACAAGGAATCGTCGGGGCTTATGGATGCCCTCGCGAAGAGGAAGAGGGAGGAGCGCACGAAATACATTCATGAATGGAATGATAACCTTGCCACGATGCTGCCATCTGCCCCGCCCGAGCTCGTGCCGGTGATTGAGGGCGCCATTGAAAAAAACAATGGGATGCTCAGGGACCTTCAAACGGGCGCGCAGGTCGCTGACGATGATATCGAACGCCAGGGAACGCTTGCGCAGAACATCGCCGAATGCCTGCCGAAGCTGGCGCAGCTCAAATCGAAAAGGCCGCGCGAATACAAGGAGGCCTGCGGGGCATATGGAGCCGCCTTCGCGGCATATGCCAAGACCGGGGATGCCGCGCTTCTGGAAGTCATGATATACTGTGCGGAGGAGGTGCTTGCGAATCCGGGCAGGAAATCGCGGGATTATCGCGCGGCGATTGTGAAGCAGGCGCGGGCTGTTGCTGAGGCGGAGCCGGAGGGGCTTGAGGCGGCAAGAGCGGCGCTCTTAAAAACAGCATGCGAAAGGATTTCATCGGCTGGAAAGGCCGCTTCAAAAAAATTCGGGAAGGTCATCGAAGAGGCTTCATCCCCGCTCTGGAATGCGCTTTCGGAGCATCCTGAAAAGGCGGATGGGGCGTTGCTCAGGAGGGCCAGGGAAGCAGGGGGGCTTCTTGAACGGATGGGGGCAAGCCTCGGAAGGAAGATTGAGCCGGATATCCGTGAGGGGGCGCTTGCCATATACGGAAGGGCGTTTGCCACCCTCTCAGGAGGCGGCGACATCGAGCTTGTCCGGACCCAAAGCTACCTTGCCGAGGAGTACCTTGAACCAAAGGCGGCAAAGGAGCAGCGGGAGGAGCTCGAATCGCTTTCAGCCAGGGCGGATGAAGGCCCGGCAGGAATGGCGCTTGCCGGAGAATATCTTGAGTTCGAGCAGAAAATCGATGAGTACGAAAGGGCGCTCAAAGACCTTCCCCCGCAGGCGAAAAAGCTGTTCGGGGGAATAATCCCGACTCTGAGGGGATGGCAGAAGGCGATAATCGCCGGCGAGGATATCGCAACGGACGGGCAGATTGAAGACGAGGAGCAGAGGCTGCGCGGCGCAATGGAACGGGACGCCGGCCTTGAGGGCTTCGTGCACGAATATGCGCAAAAGAACGACATCAGCTTCGATGAGGCCGCGCACAGGATTGCCGCGAAGGAGGCCGGGCGCAGGAAATTCAGGCAAATGGCTTCGGTCGGGGATGCCGCGCCGGAGCTGTTCCGGAAGGCGGTGGGGAAAAGGCAGGATGCCGATGTCGCAGAGATGCTGGGGATGTCTTGCGAGAGAATCACGGCGGGCAATATCGACGAAGGCCAGTTTTTCTCAGAGGCCGCTGCGGCATACGTAAGCCTTGCGGACGAAGGGGACCGGGCAGGCGTGCTGGAGGCCTGCCGCGCGTACGGAAGGGGAGAAGGCGGGATAGGGTGGAATGAGGCGCAGGGAACGCTGGTTGTGTACAGGGAGCGCGCCAGATACGAGAAGATGGTTAAGGACCCGGAAACCACCAGGAACGCATCGGCATATT
>JAGVPF010000044.1 GCA_020052325.1 archaeon | reverse complement strand
GGATACGATGCGGCCAATCCGGGCGTTGCGTCGAACTTCGATTTCAGCCCCGTCCCCGCATCATCGATTTCCTGCCGTGACTGGGAATACGACCCATCATTGTTCAAAACCAACGGCACGGTTTGCGAGCTCGGATGAATGGCGATTGGTGCAAAGCCGGGCGCGCGGCCGGAAGCCGCTGGCACCTTCAGTTCCTCTCGCGGAGGTCGAGGTCTATCCCGCCCCCGATGCCGAGGATGATGTTGTACACGACGGCGCTCAGGAATCCGATGATGAACATCACTATGGCGGTCACCACAAGGCCGATGACGCCCATGACAAGCATTATCCCGACTCCAATCAGCATTTGGACGATGTCCGCGCCCGCAAGGAAGCCCAGCAGGCCGACGACCAGCATGAAGAGGGCGTAGAGCAGGAGCGCTATCCCGCCTAGGACGAAGGACCAGATTGCCAGAAGCCGCCCGAGCGATATCGCGCCGATGTGGGTTAGTGTTGCTTTCATGTTTTCACGCAGGTGGATGCACGGCTAAGGTATTTATCGTTAATGAAGCAATGGGGGAGTGGGGACGGATAGGAACGGCCGGCCCGAAGCCGCCTATTTCCGGAGCGCCCTTATCTTGTTCCTCAGCGAAATCGCCCTCTCGAAATCCAGGCGCTCGGCATACGCCTTCATCTGCTCCTCAAGCAGCATTATCAGCTCCTCCTTCTGCCCTGGCGCGAGGCTCTTGGGAATCATTGATTCCACATCCCCAATTTCCTCTTCGGGGGGAACAGGTTTCACAATGGTTCTGGGCACTATGCCGAACTTTTTATTGAACGCCTGCTGTTTTTTCCTCCTGCGCTCCGTCTCTCCGATTGCCTCTTTCATCGCATCGGAAACAGAATCGGCATACATTATCACCCTGCCCCCCGCATTGCGCGCAGCGCGCCCGATTGTCTGGATTAGGGATGGGCCTGAGCGCAGGAACCCGGTCTTGTCCGCATCGAGTATGGCAACGAGCGAAACCTCGGGTATGTCAAGGCCCTCCCGTAGCAGGTTGATTCCCACCAGGCAGTCGAATTTGCCGGCGCGAAGGGCGCGGATGAGCTTCGTCCGCTCGAGCGTCTCTATTTCAGAATGCAGGTAGCGCACGCGCACCCCCTTTTCATGGAGGTAGGCGGCCAAATCCTCGGACATCCTTTTCGTGAGTGTCGTGACCAGTGTCCGCTCGTTCTTTGCGGCCCGTGATTTCACTTCGGATATGAGGTCCTCTATCTGGCCCTTCGACGTGCGCACGTCGATTTCGGGGTCCACAAGGCCGGTCGGGCGCACAATCTGCTCTGCGACCTGCACGGAGTGCTCCAGCTCGTAAGCGGATGGCGTTGCGGAAACGAATATGGCATTCTTCATGAATGATTCGAACTCCTCGAATTTCAGCGGGCGGTTGTCAAAGGCGCATGGAAGGCGGAACCCGTTCGCTACAAGGGCGTTTTTCCGCGTGTAATCGCCGCGGTACATGCCGCGGACCTGAGGAAGGGTGACGTGCGATTCGTCGATGAACATCAGGAAATCCTTCGGGAAATAATCCAGCAGGCAATACGGCCTCTCGCCGGTCCTGCGCCCGTCGAAATGCCTTGAATAATTCTCGATTCCGGAGCAGTAGCCGAGCTCCCGGATCATCTCCAGGTCATACTTCGTCCGCTGCTCGAGGCGCTGGCGCTCGAGAGGTTTCAGCGACGGCGCATGCGCCGCAAGCTCGGACTCGATTGACGCAAGGGCGCCCTCCCGCGCCTCGTCCGGGACGACGAAATGCTTCGCCGGAAGAAGCAGGTAGGACGAGGCCCGCGTTTTCCTCCCGGTGAGCGTATCGAAGGACTCTATCCACTGCACAATGCCGTCTTCAAGCTGCACGCGGACGGCCGAATCTGCGAACGGGGGGAACACTTCGAGCGTGTCGCCGCGCATCCTGAAGTTCCCCTTCTGGAGGACCGCATCGTTCCGCTCGTACTGCATGCGCACCAGCGAGGAGAGAATGTCCCTTCTCGTGAGCGCAAGGCCCTTGCGGAACTCCATGCCGAGCTCGCGGTATGTCCCGGGATTGCCAAGGCCGTAGATGCAAGAAACGGAGGCAACGATTACGGTGGGCAGGCCGGAAAGGAGGTAGGATGTCGCCTGGAGCCTGAACTCCTCGAGTTTCTCGTTGCGCTCGGCCTCCTTCTCGATATAGGTATCGGTCTTTGCGATGTAGCTCTCAGGCTGGTAATAGTCGTAGTATGAGATGAAATAGCCCACATTGTCCTTTGGCAAGAACTGCTGGAATTCGGCATAAAGCTGGGCGGCAAGCGTTTTGTTGTGCGATATCACGATGGCAGGCTTATTGCATCTCGCAATGACATTGGCCATGGTGAACGTCTTCCCGGAGCCCGTGACCCCAAGGAGCGCCTGCATCCCCCCCTTTTCCGCTCCTTTGACCAGCTTCTCTATCGCCTGAGGCTGGTCGCCTGCGGGCTTGTAGGGGGATTCGAGGGAGAATTTCATGCAGCCTGGTTATGCGCGAAAAACAATAAATATCAGAGCGCCGGGTTTCGCGGGAAAGCCGGAATTCGCAAGAATGCCGCATTTCGCATCTAGGAATGCATCGCAATCTCGGGCATCGCACTTAGCGCTTCGCCACCTCCGGCCTGCCCCACCTAGAGTATTGAGTCGAGGCGGTTAATGATGTCCCTGGGAAGCAGTGCGGGCCCCTTGACATCGAACCATTCGACACGGGACTGTATTTTCACGCCGCAGAATTCCAGGACGGCCTTGTCGAGCACGCGCTTGGGCGGGTTCCCTGCGCGCCTTGCATCCTCTTTCGTCCGGCCGTACGTATTGATTACTATCGCGGTCTTCCCCTTCAGCTTCTGCTCCAGCACGTGCGTGTTTTCGGATGAGAGCTTGAAGCTGTATGCGAATCCGGAGTGGAAGACATGATCGACGAACCCTTTCAGTATCGCGGGGAGGTTGTACCACCACACGGGGGAAATGAAGATGAGCCGCTCAGCCCTCGAAACGAGCTGCTGGTACCGCTTCACCTGCGCCGCCTTAGCTTCCGGCTCCTTTGTGAGGCGGAAGACAGGATCGAAGTTGTCAGCGTAGAGGTCGATGACCTCGAATTCAGCGAACTTCATCTTCAGCCGGCTCACGATATGCTTGAGGATTGCGGCATTGTGGCTGTTCTTGTTGTCTGGATGGGCGAATATTATCAGGTCCATAATCAGGGAACAGCGGCAAAATTATTATAATATGCGAAAAATCCGGATATGCTCAAAACCGCATAAGCGCAGGCCCTTCCGCGAATGGCGGAAACGGATATGGCCATGCTAACCCTTCGCTCCGGCCCCCCACTCCTTGAGGGCATCTTCGGCCTTTTCAAGAATCCCGCGCGCACTGTCGTAGGTCAGGCGGCTTCTCGCCATTTCATAAGGCATCCATTCGAAGCCCACATGCTCGCGGGAGAGGCGGATTGCGCTTGTGCCGGTCCTGCCAAGGAAGAAGAACACCTCTTTCTGAACGGTTTCACCTTCCCGCATGAAGGAATATTCGATGCGCTCGCGGAACCCCATAACAAGCTCGAAATCCGGCTCCGGGATGCGGGTTTCCTCGTAGACCTCGCGGAATGCCGCCTCCTTTTCGGTCTCTCCAGGCTCGATATGCCCCTTGGGGAAATCCCAGTGGCCTTCCCCGTAATGGAGAATCAGGTAGAGGCGCTCGGGAATCTCTTCCCGGAATACGACTATTCCGCAGGATTTTTCGCTTGGCATGGGGATGCTGGGCATGGGCAAATTTAAAAAACAATGCAAGCCATAGGTAATCAAAATCGCTGCTAATTAGCTGCTTATTAGGTGTATATCATGGGTAAGTTTCCAGAAGCGGACGCAAGGCTTGCGCAAATCAACGTATGCAGGAAATGCAAGACGCGGAACAAGAAGGGCGTCGAGAAATGCAGGAACTGCGGCTCTTCATACATGAGGCCCAAGAGAAGGGAGATACGCGCCAAGAAGTGATTCACCTCTTCTGCAGGTTTCTCAGCACCTTGTAGATGTTCACAAGGTCGTCAAGCGTGAATAGCTCCAGCTTCTTCTTTATCGTTTTCAGGAACGACACGTCCTGGATTAGGAGGTTGATTATCGCCAGGCGACCCAGGCTCTTCTTCCGTTTGACGAGCAGGTAGCGTGCACGGGAGAGGGGCGGGAGGCCCTCGATTACCTTGTCTATGTCTTCGCCGCCTCTCAGCGCGGATATCGCATCCTCGAGCATGAGCAGCTCCTCCGCGATTTTCAGCTCGCTCTGCTCTTTCCTCATCACGAATTCCGAGATGGCTTCCCTCACCGCCTCCGCGCGCTTCTTTTCCGCCTCAAGCTCGGCCTCCGTTTTAACAATTACCTTGATGGGGGTGGCCGCAGCGCCGGCCGGCGGCGGGGGGGGAGTGCCGTATTCGCGCTCGGCCAGGATCTCCTCCAGCTTCCACGGTACGACTTCGGTGTGCATGAGCGGGGCCGCGATGAACCCGTAGATGGAGAACGCCGAACGGGCCGCGACCGTCTCTTCGACGCTCTTTGTGGCCCGGTCCGAAATCCTTATCTCGCTTTTGCCTTCAAGCACCTCCGTCTTGTTCAGTTCGGGGTTGTAATAGGAAATCGTATAGGTGGAAACGCCCCCCTTCACTCCATCAAGGTTCTTCTCCCCTTTCTTAGGCTCCGCCTCGGATATGACCTGCGCCCTTACGCTGGCAAGGTCCATATCCTTCTGCCTCTTCATTATGCTCTCGCTCAGGATGGACTGCTGGAAGTAGCTGTCGAGGACGCTCTCGTTGTGCATGATGCCCTGCATCTGCATTATGGGCGTCATGTCGGCAGGTGAAAAGCCGAAAGAGAATGACGATTTCTGCCGAAGGGCCATATGGCAAAATCCCCCACTCATAATCTTTATAAACCCTTCCCAGTAGTATTCCATGGCTTATTAGTCAGACGTAATTCTACATTTAGGTGGATTCATGGGTAACGGCGAATACGCAGGAAGAAACATGCAAAGAACGCGCAAGAAGCACAAATGGCTCTCCAAGAGATGGAAAAGGAGAACGCTTAAGCTCAAGGAGAAGTTCGACCCACTAGAAGGCGCGCCGCAGGCGAAGGGCATCGTGCTCGAGAAGGTCGTGCTCGAACAGAAACAGCCCCACTCGGGCCTTATCAAGTGCGTCAAGGTCCAGCTCCTGAAAAACGGCAAGGTCGTGACCGCGCACGCGGTCCGCGACAAGGCCATCAACTTCATCGACGAACACGACGAGGTCGTGCTCGCAGGCATGGGCGGCTCGCAGAGAGGGCAGATGGGCTCGGTGCCCGGTGTCCGCTACAAGGTCGTG
>JAGVPF010000099.1 GCA_020052325.1 archaeon | reverse complement strand
GGATTTCTCGAGCTTTTTCAGCCTCTGCAGCAGCGTGTTCGGATGAATCCTCAGCTTCCGCGAGAGCTCCTTGGACATGATTTTCGAGTTCTCAACCAGCGCTGCCAGTATCTTCTTGTCGGTCAAATCAAGCTTCTCCATACCCCACCTCTCGCAATACAATTGGCCAGAAAGCTATATATTTTTGTCGGAAAGTGTGTGTTATCACAAAAAACAGGGAAAACAATGTTAAGGCTGATAAACAGACCGGGATTTTATGTCGTGGGATTGCGAGCCGGACTTGCACAGCCGCTCGCACTCGAACGCAACCCGCGCGTCGCGATAACCGCAGCCGCATGAGTCGCAGAGGTACGCGGGCAGCATCCCTATATTCTTGACCCAGACCATCGCATAAGCGATGCATGAACCATTTTAAATCCAATTCAGGCATTCAGAAAGCATGTTCCTTCGCGAGCTGTTCAAGCTCACCAGGTTCGAGCATGCAATCATGCTCGCATTTGCTGTCCTGATAGCCCAGACGGCCGTGCTTGGCGCGGTGCCGGAAATTTCACTCGCGCTCATCCTATCGCTTCTTGTACCCGTACTGAGCGAGATGGGCTCGTTCGCGCTGAACGATTACCTGGATATCAAAACCGACAGGCTGAACAAGAAAAATGACAGGCCCCTCGTAAAGGGGACAATCAGCCCGGGATTCGCGTTGAATTTCTCAATCGCTTCGCTCGCGCTCTCCGTGGCCCTCGCGTCCTTCATCAATCTCCCCGCATTCGCAATCGCGCTCGCATTCAACGCCCTGGCGGTCATGTACAACTGGAAGCTGAAGGACTTGCCGCTTGTCGGCAATGCCTATATCGCCCTCACGATGGCCATCCCGTTCATCTTCGGTAATTTCGTTGTCGCACCAGCACTCACTCAAATCACGCTCATCCTCGCCCTCCTCGGCTTTGTGGCCGGCCTTGCGCGCGAGATAATCAAGTCCGCCCAGGATATGGAAGGGGACAGGAAAGCCAGGGGCTCGAAAACGCTTCCAATCATAATCGGCGAGAGGAATGCGGTATGGGCGGCGGTCGGATTATACCTTCTTTTCATTGGGCTCACCACCCTGCCATTCGTCCAAGGCCTACCAGCAGCAGCGGCGCCCGTTTCGCTCGTGGCTGTCGCGGACGCGATAATACTAATAATATGCTATAAAAGCGTTCGGGGGGAGTATGGGTTCGCGAGGAACGCGAGCCTTGTCGCCTTCATGCTCGGAATGATTGGGATTATGGCGGCGACACTCGGATAAAGGATTGGGCTTTTGGTTTTGCGGGTGCGGGACCGGCCTCCCGCATCCCCTATCATTTTAAACCTTCCCCCTCGTTATTATTATGCTCTTTTATAGCATCAGCAGTTCCCCCCCGTCACGTGGCGGGTTGGAGCGAGCCAAAAGGTGGCGAATATGAAAAAAACAAAGGACAACCAGGTGCTTCTATCACTGATAGAGGGCCTGATGAAAAGCGAAAAACCCATTTGGAGGAAAGTCGCATACGAGCTTTCCAGGCCAAGACGGCAGAAGGTGGAGGTCAACCTCAGCAAGCTTGACGCGTTTGCTTCCGATGACTCGACCATCCTTGTGCCGGGCAAGGTACTTGCTGCCGGGGCCATCAGCAAGAAGATGACCGTGGCGGCGTTCTCGTTCAGCGGGAAGGCAAGGCTGCTGATAAGCGCGGCGGGAGGCAAGGCGGTCACGATAGACAGCCTCCAGAAGGCGAACCCCGATGGAAGGGGCGTCATGATACTGAAGTGATACTTATGCAGGTCATAGACGGCACTAACATGATTTTCGGGAGGCTTGCGAGCAGGATTGCCAAGAAGCTGATAACCGGCGAGGAGATACACCTCATCAATGCCGAAAAGCTCGTCGTAATGGGCAATCCGAAGGAAATCCAGGGGCGATACCTCATCAAGAGGGGATTGCGGAACAAGGGGACCCCGGAGCGGTCACCGGTCTGGCCGAAGATTCCGCACATGCTTGTCAAGAAGATGGTCAGCGGCATGCTCCCGCACGAGAATTCGCGCGGAAAGGCGGCCCTCAGGAGGCTCAGGGTATACACCGGCAACCCGAAGATGCTGAAGAACGGTGCGGGCATCGAAGATGCGGCGTATGACGGCGTGTCGAAGCACACGACGATATACGAGATTTGCAAGAGCATAGGCTACTCAGGTTGATATTATGGTCAAGGAAGCTGAAGACGATAAGAAAAAGAAGGCCAAGCCCAAGGCAAAGCCAAAAGAGGAAAAGGAGGAACCTAAGGCCGAGGTTCACAAGGAGGCAAAGCACGAAGCGCACGCTCCGAAGGCCGAAGCGCCGAAAGCGGAAACCGCCCCGGCGGAAAAGGCCGAGGCGGCAAAGCCGAAAAAGCGCAGGGGCGCCTCGAAGAAGCCAGTGACCAAGGTCTTCGTGGCCAGAGGCAAGAGGAAGGAAAGCATAGCGAGGGCGACCATCACCGCGGGCAAGGGCGTCGTGAGAATCAACAGCCAGAAGCTCGAATCCCTCAACAACCCGTACATCAGGGACATCATCAGGGAGCCGCTGAGGTACGTGGGGCCCGAGGCCAACACCGTCGACATATCCGTCAACGTGAACGGAGGCGGAGCGATGGGCCAGGCGCAGGCCGCAAGGACAGCAATCGCGAACGCGCTTTCGATGTTTTTCGAGCAGATGAACCTTCGGAAGAAGTTCGTCGAAATCGACCGCTCGCTGGTCATAGAGGACACCCGGCGTGTCGAGACCAAGAAATTCCGCGGCCCCAAAGCAAGGGCGAGGTTCCAGAAATCCTATCGTTGATTTTTTTTCATTTTTTAAATAGTTTAACATTTTCCATGGGTGATTTGTTTGGAGTTTCCGGTAAGATGCTTCACGTGTGGTTCGGTCATAGGGCACCTATACGAGCAGTACAAAGGGATGTCCAAGGACAAGAAAGCGGACGTCTGCCTAGACGAGCTAGGGGTGGAAAGGTTCTGCTGCAGGAGGATGTTCGTGGCTCATGTGGACATCGTCCAGAATATCCTTAGATATCCGAGGGTTTGATTTCGTCATTTGTCCATGAATTGAAACAACCCTTTTTAAACATTTTCGTACAAATACATGATAACGGGCAGGGTGGAGCGGTTAGCCTGTTTTCAGTGATAACAATGAAATTGGAGGGTGGAGCATTGGGCTTGGCTCACAGTGGGGATGGAAAGGACTTGTTGGACAGGCGCAGCCCTGCACGCAAGGAAGACCCCAAACGCTCCGGCGCCTTCTCTTCAGTCCACCCCCAGGTGGAGACTGTCGCCCCAGTTCCTGCTCAGTTAGTCGGCAATGAGCAGCCGAAGGCGGTCAACGACGAGAGCAGTGGCATCCGCGAATGCCAAGAGGGATACGAGGAGGGCCAGGAGAAGTGCCACCCGCCGGACGACTTGTACATCGGCCAGTGCTACCAGAGGATTCTAGAGCTGGACGGCATGGAGACCAGGAGCGAAGTGATAACCGGCATCAATTCCATTCTTTCAGAGATGGCGAACAAGGCCGAGACCGAGAACCGCAGCTACACATCCATGGTCTGCAGCCTGCTTATGCTCCACTGGACGCGCAAGGATGGAGACAGCACGAGCTATGACAAGCACATGCAGGAGCATGTCGACACCATCGCCGTCCTGATAAAGGCGTTGATGAAGAACAAGCCCATCGGCGGGAAGTTCAGGATTTTCGACGCAAGCTGCGGCACGGGCAAGGTCCTGGAGGCTGCGCTGGACGCGATGCCCAAGAAGGCGCTTAGAAAGCTTCGGATAGTGGCCAATGACATCTCGGCTGCTGCAATAGAGGAAACCAGGAAGACGCTTGCGAAATACGGCACCAAGCTCAAGGTCGAGTATACCCGGCACGACCTTACGCAGGAGCTCCCCCAGGGAAGGTTCGACCTCATCATACTCTCACAGACCCTCGCACTGATTTGCGACGAGAAAGCGCTCAGGGACAAACGGCTGGGGCGGGAAGTGCCCTACGAAAGCAGGCATAACACGGCCAAGAGGAAGCTCCTCGAGGCGCTTTTCGGCAAGGTCAAGCCCGGAAAGGGCGAGTTCTGGCTCATCGACGAGGACCCGATGAAGCTATCCGAATTGCCCGAGAGCTTCTACGGCATCGCGGAAGAATCGCTTTTCAGGGAGATATTCACGGAGATAAACAAAAAGACCCTCGTGAACGAAGTCATGAAAATGATAAAGGAATCCAGGTTCAAGGCGCAAGT
>JAGVPF010000128.1 GCA_020052325.1 archaeon | reverse complement strand
GTTGTCCGCCTTGTACGTGACGAGCGTGTCCTCTTCAAGCGCAAGGCAGCCATGCGCGAACCCTTTCGGGACATAGAGCGTCTTGTGGCTTGTTCCGTCCAGCACAACGGAGAAGAATTTCCCGAACGACATCGAGCTTTTGCGCAAATCCACAATCACGTCGAATATGCTCCCATTCAGGCACGTCACGAGCTTGGCCTGTGAATACGGGTCGGTCTGGCAGTGGAGACCGCGAAGCGCGCCCTTGCATGAGTAGGTAAGGTAATCCTCGGCGATGTCGAAACGGATGCCGCACGATGCGAGAAGGGTGCGGGTGTACAGCTTATGGAAGGCGCCGCGGCCGTCTACGAATTTCTTAGGGCTGAGCAGGAACGCGCCATCGAGCGGCGTTTTTTCCACCGAATTATCGCTCGCAAGCATGCAGAATCAATCTGGTTTTAGGTTTTTATTCGTGAGCCGTCCCGCAGGCTGAACGGCCCGGGTGAATTTATTTAAAAACAGAATGCGGATATTTTGGTTAGATGGAAATCCTTGGAATACTCCTCACAATCCTCGGGCTCGCGTTCTTCGAGACGATTACCAGCATCGACAATGCGATTATCAACGCCGAAGTGCTTTCAAAAATGTCCGAGAAGGCGAGGAAGTGGTTCCTTGTCTGGGGCATCATCATCGCAGTTGTCTGCGTCAGGGGGCTTCTTCCCGGCCTGATATTGTTCGCCGCCAACCCGTCCCTCGGCCCGGTCGGGGTGGTGACGGCGATGTTCAGCTCGGACCCGGCGGTCGCGCATGCGATAGAGCAGAGCAGCCCCATCCTGCTCATGGGCGGCGGAGTGTTCCTGGTGTTCCTCTTCTTCCACTGGCTGTTCCTCGAGCCCAAGCATTTCGGGCTACCGGGGGAAGGGTTCATCAAGAGCCAGGGCGTCTGGTTCTTCGCGATTGTATCGGTTTTCCTCATGCTGATTACATGGTTCGCAATCAGCATGGACCCCCTGCTCGCATTCGGCGCGGTGGTAGGATCGACGGCGTTCTTCATCGTCCACGGCTTCAAGCAGAACGCCGAGCTCGCCGAAAAGGATCTCCTCGAAGGCGGGTCTTCCGGGGCTAGCAGCATGAGCGACATAAGCAAGCTCCTTTACCTCGAGGTCATCGATGCGACGTTCTCGGTCGACGGGGTCGTAGGCGCGTTCGCGTTCACACTTGCAATCCCGCTCATCCTGGTTGGGAACGGCATCGGCGCCTTCGTCGTCCGGGAGTTCACGATTCGCAACATCGAGAACGTCAAGAAATACATCTTCCTGAAGAACGGGGCGATGTACTCGATACTCTTCCTTGGGGCGATAATGATACTCGACGGCTTCGGCTATCACATACCGGCATGGCTTTCCCCGATTGTGACCTTCGCGGTTGTGGGATTCTTTTTCTGGAAGTCGGTCGTCCACCTCAAGAAGAACGGCGGAAAGGCTCACAAGGAACCCGTTGTTTCCTGAATTAAGCGCCTGTATCCGGACGGGCAGGGCAGTTCCATTAAAAATATTCATCCAGATGTCTATCCATGAAAGGAATCACAGTTATCCTGGTTTTACTGGCGACGGGGATGCTTGTTTTCGGGTGCACCTACAGCACCCAGAACTCGGTCAATTACAGCGCGGGCGGCAACGCGACCGGCGCCGGATCATCAGGCGGATCGCAGGGTCCTGCCGGCAGCGGAACTGGCGCAGCAGGTGGGGCTTCGGACGCATCGTCCGGGGGGACAGACACAGGCGGCTCGGGAGATACCGCCCAGGCAGAACCGCAGACCGCGGAGTCTGCTGCAATAGACATGGCCGGCAAGGACTATTCCGATTTGATTGGTACCGGTTCTGGAAGCCAGTGCACCGTGGCCTACAAGTCTGAGACAGGCGCCCCGGAGGAGCTGACTCTTTACTTCGACGGAAAACATAACATTAGGATGGAGCAGGATACCGGCTATTCCGACTGCCCGGAATCGGTGATGGTATACAAGGGCGACCCTATGGGGAACGGCAGGCTGTATGTGACCTGCCCCGGCCATGAAGAAGAGGCGCTCGGCCAGAAGTTCGCAACGCACGAGGTATGCGAATGGCAGTCAATGGAAATAGAGGAGCAGTGGGGAGGCATAGGTTCGGCGAGCCGCGGGCTTGAGAGCGGATACTCCACTCCGATGCTGGAATACCTCCAGGAACCGGCATACAGCTGCACGGAGTGGGCAGTTGATAGCTCCAAGTTCGGCACGCCCGGTTTCGTCTGCGACTGAACTGCGTGCAGGAAGCGTACCGCGCTAAAAAACGGGCGCGGGCGCAATCTTTTATTTGGTTGCTAATGCAATAGGAAAGCACGCAGGGGCCGCGCTTGGTTTATGCGCATCCGTATTTCGTCCTGTCATCAAACTCCCGATTTGGGATTATCTCAGGAAGTTTGATGACGGCAAGAACGGCGTTCCGTTCTTGCGTCCATTGAAGCGTTGCTTCAATTGGAAAATTTATCCTTCGAGAAGCTGCAGGAAATTTTCCGCAGGGGTTGCCGAGTGGTCAAAGGCGCCAGGTTCAGGGCCTGGTCGGTTAGTCCGTTCGAGAGTTCAAATCTCTTCCCCTGCAATAAACTTTAAGCCAGTCTTACACCAGTCAAAGTTTAATCAAACATCCTGTTCGATCTGACTCTGTCCGAATATCATGATTGGAACGTCCTTAAACTTTTCATCGGATTGACGAGGACCGGAGCATTTTAATATATAGACAGACATAAATATTTGTGAATGTCGATATATTAAAGGCCCTTGCAGACCCATCGAGGCTCGCCCTTCTGAAGGCGTTAAGAAAATGCGAGCTTTGTGCATGCGTCCTGCCCGCCCTTGTGAAAAAGACGCAGCCGACCGTTTCATCCCATCTAAAGGTCCTGCACAAAGCGGGGCTTGTCAATATGCGGAAAGACGGGGTAAAACGCCTATATTCGCTATCTCCATTTGGAAAAAAGGTTCTTGGCCAGATTAGCAGGTGGTGACATGAAATTCGAAGTAGCCGGAAGCGGATGCCGCAAATGCATCGAACTGGAAAAACGGGTCAGGGAAGCGGTGGCGACGCTCGGCCTCAAAGCTGAAGTTGAGCACGTATACGACGTCAGCCGCATAGTGGATATGGGGGTTGCATATACCCCCGCGCTTCTCCTGGACGGGAAAGTAATTCTAAGCGGGATGCTTCCAACGGTCGAATATCTGGTCAACCTCATCAAAAGCAAGGCGAGCTGATGGATTTCGC
>JAGVPF010000076.1 GCA_020052325.1 archaeon | reverse complement strand
CGGCCTGAATCCCCCCGGAGCGGCAGCATGCATCTCTACGGTTGTTTTTACCGCCCCGGAATCCTTCGACCTGCTATGGAGCAGATAAACCGGGGCAGGATACCCCTCTAGCTCGACTGCTATCTGAAGGTATTCCGCGTCATTTTTCGAAGACCTCTTGAATTCGACCGATATGTCGTTCTTCCCGTCTTTGAGGATGAAGAGCTTCTCCCTAATCTCAGGGGACGCCTCACCGTACATCTCGTGGTCTTGGCTGAAGACCCTCTTACCCTCGGAACTGCCGCCTTCAAGCCCGGCATCCTTGCCGTTGATGAGCATCCTGACCGAATATCCATATCCCCAGCAGGAGACAATCCCCGCTATTCCCTTGCCGTCTGCCATAAGCACCACATTCCTTGCTACACGTCGGGACTTTTTAATGCGTCCCCGCCGCTCATCCCAGAAATAAACGTAAATCATTCCGGGCATTATCCATTATGGGGGCTCAACGCGAATGATAATGCATTTAAATAGCAAAGTGGAATAATGCCTACCAGTTTTGAGGTGAATTTTGATGTACGGAGTTTCCCCGCAGGCATATGACAGAGCTATTACGGTTTTCAGCCCAGATGGCAGATTGTTCCAGGTGGAATACGCCAAAGAGGCGGTCAAAAGGGGCGCAACGGCAATCGGCATAACATGCAAGGAAGGCGTTGCCCTCGTCGCGTTCAAGTCCATCCACTCGAAGCTCGTGGTCCCCGAATCCCTCAAGAAGATTTTCGAGGTGGATTCGCACATCTGCGTCACCGCGAGCGGCCTTATTGCCGACGCAAGAAGGCTTGTCGAAATCGCGAGGGTGGATTCGCAGAGGCACAGGATAACCTATAACGAGCCCCCGAGCGTCGATTCCATTTCAAGGAGCGTCTGCGACCTGATGCAGGTCTACACCCAGTACGGCGGAATCCGCCCATTCGGCGTCTCGCTCCTTATTGCTGGCGTGGATGCCCAGGGCCCCAAACTCTTCGAGGCCGAGCCCTCAGGCGCCATGACAGCGTACAAGGCGGACGCAATCGGCGCGAACAAGAAGGAGGTCGACGAGTACCTGGAATCCAAGTACGACGAGAAGATGCCCCTTGACGATGCCATCCGCCTGTGCGTGGAGTCATTGCGCAAGACCCAGGAGGCGAAGCTCATGCAGGAGAACGTGGAGATATCATTCGCCACGCTCAAGAACAAGAAGGTTATCAGCCTGCTTGACAAGGAAGTCGGGAAATACCTTAAATCTTCCTCGTCCTGATTATTTTTCCTATTTTTTCAATCGGTTTTTTCTCCCGTTTTTTCCATATTTAATCTTCAGTAGACTACCGTGCCGCCGTGCTTCTTCCCTTCTATCGCAGCCTCGAGGTCGCCCATCCTCTTATAGGATACGAAGTGCGTTTCTATTTTCGAGCGGGCGATAAGCTTGCAGGCGAGCAGGTCGAAGACGAAATTGGTCCCGGCCATCCTCTTGTCGCCCTGGCTTGCCAGCGCTATAAGTTCCTCATAGCCCATCTTCACGTATCTTTTCGCGTTCGGATTCTTCCTCGGGTCTGAGTCATATATCGCATCCACATTGCTCACATTCACGAGCCTTTTTGCGCCGACTGCCTCGGCAAGGAGCACGGAATCCGTATCTGTGGTTATGCCGGGAATCGTACCGCCCATCACCACGACCTTGTTCACCCTCGCGGGCTCTTTTGCGAATTCGAAATCGTCGATTACCCTTCCGTGGACGTCGATTCCGGCCGATTTGAGCGCCGCGACGAGAAGCGCCGCATTCTGCCTTGTCGAGCGTATGGCTATGGAGTCCGCCTCGTACTCGCTGGCGCCGAGTTCGCGCGCGGCATTGGCATAGAGGCGCGCAACCGTGCCTCCGCCGCAGAGGATGCCGAAGCTGTTCTTGCTTTTCTTAATCAGGGCCGAAAACGCGCGAAGGAACGCAAGGTCCGGCTTGCCATCGGGGATTATCGAGCTTCCGCCAATCGAGAGTACGACGTGCATGCATGCCAATATCAGGCTAGTTTTAAAAAATCAGCGAAGCGCTCAGTCGATGCCGTTGAGGAAATCCACGGCCAGCTTCTCGATGCGCTCATCGCTCGAAATGCCTTCGAAGGGGTCGTCGGGCTTCACGATGTTCACCGTGACGATGTTCGCGCCGTTGAATGACGCGCTCTGGGCCTGCCGGAGGTCGATTCCGCCCGCGGCCGAAACCAGGACGTCATACTTGCTCCGGACCCTCTTGATATGCGCGTACTTGATTACCTTGTCGCGCGTGCTCTCCTCGTCCCTCCCGCGATGGAGCACTATCACGCGCGGCGGCTTCCGGAGGCGCATGAGCACCCGGAGCGGGTCCTCGACGCCAATCATGTCGATGAAGGCGTCCATGCCGGAATCCGCGCATGCCTTGATGAAAAGGTCGAGCGTTTCCGATGGCGCAGACCCCAGGACCGTCGCCCCATTCGCGCCGGCCTCCGCGGCTTCAGCTACCTCCCCGGCCGCCCCGTCCATCGTCTTGAGGTCGGCCACCACATACCCCTCCCAGAGGCTGCGCACAATCCTTATCGCCCGCTCCCCCTCGCGCTTGATGTACGGCGTCCCGGCCTCTATGATGATGCGCGCATCCTGCGGTATGCGGGGGAGCAGCCTCGCCACTTCCGAAGAATCGCCATTGAACGCGAGCTGGAGATACCTGCTCTTCCTTAAGAGTTCCATCAGCTCTCCTTCTTTTTCGATATCAGGCTCTGGG
>JAGVPF010000121.1 GCA_020052325.1 archaeon | reverse complement strand
ATTGGATTGCAGTTGGGCAGAATTCTCAAGCATGCTTCGTTACAAGGCTGAAAGTGCTGGTTGTGAAGTCGTGTTTGTCGATCCTGCCCATACCACGTCAACGTGCAGCAGCTGCGGCTTGATATATACGAAAACGCTTGCGGAGAGGTGGCATGAGTGCCCTTGCGGGGCATCAATGCCACGAGACCTCAATGCAGCAAGAAATATACTCACGCGAGCTACCCCAGGAATTGGGGGACGTCAAGCCTGTGGAGAAGGCACCTCTACTCATTTCGAGTACGTTTCTTCAACGAAGCAGGAAGCCCAGGACCGATTGAACGGCGATCCGTTCAATGGTCCATAGAACGTTGCGTAATTGTCCGGCGAACCGGACAATTTGCGCCTTGAACCGCGGTTCAAGTGCGCGACGATCTATCGGACTTTAACCTTGGGCGATTCACATCAGCGCGGCGTCCGCGCATTCGGAGTGCCGGTGTCCTGGGATTGGACTGTGCGTGATTGCACCCTCGGCTCGAATTCGCACCCGATGCCGTAGCGGCCAAGAAGCGCTATTAGGTCCCGGCCCGAAAGGGCGTTCACCCTGTACATGTCGATTGGGTCCATCGCGCGCAGGCGCTCGAAAGTCGAGCCGTAAAACGTGTATATGCCGTCGGAATTGACGACGCGGAAATCAATCGGCGATTGGACAGTGGTGCCGAGAACCTCGTACAGTTTAGCCGCAACCATGAGGTCCATGATTGATATCCGGCTATCTGGCCCGGATGCCCCGGGCGAATCGGGATGGTAATGGTACAGGGATGCTTCGACAATCCGGCCGGATTCGGAATAATGCTTCAATATGCCGGCCACCTGGAACGGTGATATCGATGCCGTGTCCTCCCGCTCGCGGTTCCCCACCTCGACCCAGGTGTCGTGGAACGCACCCTGCGGGTCCTGCTGGCGGATGAAAAGGTATGCTTCTTCGACGCGCTGCGTGCCGCGTTCATGCGCAAGGTCGGATTCGCCCTCTTTCCTGCTGCGCTGGGAAATTACAATGGCCGATTCGTCGGTATCCAGAACGACCCTCTCGCTCCTGCGCTTTCCAACGCTGGAGAACTCGCGTGATGCCAGATCCACCTGGACGCCGTAGTACTCGCCGCAAAGCCGGCTGTATGACGGTTCGTCCACAAAAGGCCCCCCAAGAAGCGCCTGGAAGCGTTCCCGGATGCCCGTAAGCCGCGCCCGTATGTCGGGCTGGCTTTCATGCTCCCGGATTTGCCCCTCCAGGCGCCCGAGCCATCCCCTTACATCTTCCCGGTTAGGCGCTATGCCATCAGCCCTCAATCTTGAATATCTTGACCGCTCCCCCTGGCGACTGGTAGACCAGCTTGAAGCCAGGGAGCTCGCTCAAAAATACCGCCTGGTAGAGCGCGGAGTCGTAGAATTTCCCCTTGCGGTCCTCGTATCCGCTCTTCACCATGCCGTTTTCAAGCCATGCGGCGTCCTTCGTATAGAACAGCGTCAGCCCCGTGGCCGGGCCGAAGTGCGTGCTTGTCGGAAGATTAGAGGGCAGCTGGAGCAGCGCCTTGTTGAGCTTCAGGTCCCCGTTCACGTAGGTCTCGTTCAGGTAATAAGTGCCGAATGTCCCCTCCCCGGTGACAAGCGTCGCGTTCCCCACGCAGTATGCTGGAACCGCGCGGATATAGTCGCGGCAGTAAGCGATTGCCTGGGGATCTGTCGGGGCCATGCAGAAGCTGGGGTAGTATGGCAGGTAGGTCTTGCCGGCGTACATCTTGTATGCGGTATACCCCGTCTTGCCTGTGAGGGTGGATATGGTGCATGGATTGCTTGTCACGAATACGGTTTCCCAGAGGTGCTCGGCCTCGCATGCCGATTCGCCTGGCCCGCTGGCGACCGATGTTAAATTGTCCCTGGCGCATGAGAGGTAGTTGAGCGCGCCGTACTTGCCTCCGAGCGAACCGCCCCCAGAGATAAGCTCGATATCGAAGAGGGCGTATTTGCTGTCGTGCTCCTTCATCCACGCTTTCAGTTCGTCGGGCGTGGCATCGAGGTAGCCGTGCGCGACATCGCCTATCATCTTGTGCGAGGCGTGTTCGTTCCTGACGACCGCGTTCCGCTCGCCGAAATAGTTTATCCAGTGGCCGTAGTCCCACCAGGAGGTGATTCTCGCGCCGGGCTCGGTGCTGTTCATTATCCATTCCATCGAGTCGACCCAGTATTCGGAAAGCCTCTGGCAGCGGAATGATGCGGCCGATGCCTCATGCGCGGGTATCAGCCCGTCGTTTGCCGGATTCCCGTCATACATGTACGTGAGGGTGGTGTAGTTCGAGAAAATCGATAGCATGCAAAGCTTCGTGCTGTACTGGTAGTTGGTGCCGAGGTTCGCATAGCCTTTCGGGTCGGCCGCAGCGGCGCAGACATCGGCATCTCCGGTTGCCGTGCATATCTGCTGGAACCTGGGTGCGAGGGCGGCCGGGTCGTTCTGGTAAAGGGTCTGCGTGGAGCCCCATATCAGGGAAGGCGCGAACCCCTGGTGCATGAACTGGAGCGCTATTAGGATTGCCGCGAGCACAATGGGCACGGTGTATACGAACTTCCCTAGTTCAGGCTGCTTGAAGGCTTTTCCGAGATAGTCGATCAGGCTCCCCATCTGGCCGAGGGTGAAGCCAATCGCGACCGCCAAAAGCACACCCGAGTAAATCGTGTATTTCGCCTTTATGAGGCCCACGACAAGGGCTGGCAGGATGATTGCGAGGAAGAAGACGAAGAGCGCCTCGTCCTCCTTCTTTGCGAACTTGAATGCAGAAAAGGCAGCGGCTACAAAGAACAGGAATACCCAAAACTGCATGAAACTGACGGTTTTGTCTCCGAATGCCACGTCGGTCCCCAGAAGGAGGTTGACAAGCCCCACGAATATCGAGAGAACCATGTTGACCATCAGCGTGAATGGCACGAGCAGGACCGACATGACGAAGTTGATGAGATTGGCCGGGGAATCTATGGCCTGGGGGAAGTAATAGCTCGATGCGATGAAGCCCATCTGGCCGCCGAACTCTGAAGGCGCTTCGCCCTGCTCGGCAATCGTCCGGTCAAGGGGCGCGTTGAACTTGGCTATCTCGAAGCCCGATTTCGCAAGCGACTTGACGGAATCTCCGATGGGGGTCGCCACGAATACGGCGAGGCCGAGAATCAGCATGGCGCCGAGGATTGCCGCGCTGGTCATGCGGTCCGGGACGGACCTTTTTATGAAATAGAGGGCCGCGGCGAATGCGATTGGCAGGGCGAATGCGACCGTAATGCTCAGGGACACCACCCCCGCGCTGAAGAGGGTCTTTATCACGCTGCTTGCGAGGAAAGGCCCTATCAAGAGGATGATTGAATTGGACAGTATGAGGTGTCTGAGCCCTTCCGTGTCCTTGTCGCGCAGGAAGTAGAGGATTGCCTGCGCGCCGATGAAGATTATGAGCGAGACGATGGCGAGAATCTGCGAGGAGCTGCCAAGGGCGAGCGCTGCGAACGCCAGGCCGGCAAGCACCGGGTAGACTATGTCCTTTCCCATCGAAAGGTCTTTGGCGCTCGGCAGGCGGATGTCTTTGCGGATGATGGAGAGGACGTACATCGAATAGAAGAAGAACAGCGCGAAAAATGCGTACGGCTGCACTTCCTGCTCCCCGGCTGCGAGCTTGAAAATGAATACCGGAACGAATGAGGCGATGCCTGCGGCGGCAAGCCCCCACTCCCTCTTTGAAGCTACGGAAACGAGAAGGTAGATGAAGAAGACCGAGAGGACCGCGGCAATCGGCGGGTACATCGATGCGATGAGCGCAAGGAGCATGTTGTCGTAAGGCGCCCCGCCCGAGTAGAGCGCATACCATTCAGCCTCAAGGTAGCCAATGACCGGGATGGACCTATGATTGACGCTGACTTCAGGATACCAAGACGTGGCGTCCGACATGGGGTTCTCACCCGTGCTGAGAAGCTGCGTCGCCGAGTAGGTGTAGTAATAGGGGTCGAGCTCCTGGAATATCGGGCTATACGAGCTTATGCGGACAAGGTAGGTGAGGAGGAGAATCACGAGGAGGAGCGCCGGCATGACGACGTCCTTGTTCACTTCGAACTTCATGTCCTTGGGGAGCAGGCCTTCGTATGCCTTGTTCTTCACGAAGAATATGAGCGCGAGCAGGTATAGGAGGCCAAGCGAAACCAGGCTGATTTCATATGTGAACTTTACCCCGGCAAGGAAATACAGCATGAAGGGAATCAGGGGAAGAAGGAAGAATGCCAAGGCGAAGCCTATCAGGAGCTTCTCCGCCAGGTTCAGGTATTCGTCCTTCTTGAAAATCGAATAGGACAGAATCGCGCCGGGAATGACCCCGGATATCAATACCCATGCCAGGAACAAAACTGGTTCGAAAGATACAAACACGTCTTCACCTTAACCTTTGCCTGATGCGTTTCGCCGTTGCGTAATGCGTTTCGCCATATCATTAAGCGTTTCCTTATGCGTTCAGAGACACATGCTCAAAGATATTCGAGGTCCCCGCCGCTGCCCCCGCTCCCGGGAACTGCGCGCTCATCAGCGCCAGAGCCCTTCCCCAGGATATACGGGGACTTGACTCCGGTGATTATGGCGGTTATCCTTAGGCCGTCTTTTAGCTGCGGGTTGATGCGCGCGCCCATCTTGACGTTCGCGCTCTCGTCGAAGCTCTGCGTGAGGAGTTCGCCGGCCTTAATGGCATCGCCAAGGGAGAGGTCGGAGCCGCCCTCCAGGTGGATAAGGCAGCCTTTGGCGCCTTCGTAATTGACATCGAGAAGCGGGTGCTCAAGGGTGTCCTTGACCACGTTTTCGACCTTGTCATGGCCGTTCCCTGAGCCCAGCGAAATCATCGAAAGGCCCCCGCCCTGCATGACCGCCTTCACATCAGCGTAATCGACATTGATGAGGCTCGGGAACATGATGGTGTCCGAGATGCCCGTGACCGCCCTCGTCGTGATGGAGTCGGCAAGCTCGAAAGCCTTGTTCACAGGAAGGTTCGGAACATATGAAGCGAGGCGGTTGTTGTCGACGACCACGACCGTGTCGCAGACTTTCACCAGCTCGGCAAGCGCCGTCTGGGCCTTCTTAAGCCTCACCCTCTCGAGCGCGAAGGGATAGGTGACCATCGCCACGACTATAGCGCCCTGCTCGCGCGCGATTTGCGCGATTGCGGGGGAGGCGCCGCTGCCGGTTCCTCCACCCATGCCGGCGACCAGGAATACGAGCTCGTTTTCCCCGATTTCCTTGCGCAGGCTGTCGCGGTCCATTTCCGCGCATTTCCTGGCTATGTTCAGGTCTCCGCCAGCACCGAGGCCGCGGGTGATTGTCTTTCCAAGGAGGAATTTCTTGTTCGCGCCAATCATGTTCAGGTGCTTGCCATCAGTGTTGATGGCAAACGTATGCGCGCTTTTCAGCCCGCTCTGATAGAGCCTGTTCACGCAGTTGCAACCGGCGCCGCCCACACCGATAACAGAAATCCGGATGGAAGAATTGTCCAAGTCGCCGGACTGCTGTGGCGGCTGCTCGCCCCCTTCCTTAGCAGCCTTGATGATGTCATCAAACACCGGAACACCTTCGATAATAAGTCAATACAATATCCTAAGAAAAGAATATAAAAGAGAGTCTTGTGCGTGGGGGCGAGCGGAGGAATATAATCCTTGGCACTTCGCACGGGAAAAAAAACAGAACACGAAACTGGAAACGGTATTAAAAGAATGGGGGGCTGGCCACCAACCAAAAGGAGGGATGGGTGGGTGGAATGGTGGTTCCCCGCCATTAGCGTTAATTGTCGTCTGGCACCGGGTAGTCCCCGTAGCCCTTCATCAGGTCGTCAAGGTTGCAGGTTTTTCCCGAAACCACGAACTTGGATGCGTCGTAAACCCACGGTGCGCAGTTTATGTCCGCAGGCGGCACGTCGGAATAGTCCGGCGCGGTGGATGTTCCCGATGTCGGGGACGGCTCGGTGGTATTGACATCCATCTGGAGCCATTTGCACCCGGGCATGATTTCGCCGTCAACGCATCCCATGTAGAAGGTCTTGCCCTTCATTATCGTCACCATCTGTGTGCACGTTTCAGAGTCTGCCAGGGTCGTTTCGCTGCGGACCTCCTGGCTGCCTTTCATGTAGACATGCATGTTCACCGTCTTGCCCTGGGAGGT
>JAGVPF010000029.1 GCA_020052325.1 archaeon | reverse complement strand
CCGGAGGTCCACGATTTTCCGCGAATATTCGTCCTTGAAGAAATACCATTCGTCCCCGAGGGTGAGGTCGACGCTGGCGGGGCCTATCTGGTCGTCTTGGAGCGGCGTTATCTTCAGCTTCCCATCTTTCAGCATCTTCCTGATGTCGAAATCCGATAGAATCATCAATGCACCGGCTGTTTATCCCCCGCACAGTTAAAATATGTTTTCAGGCGAGATTCCCTACATGCGGGAAAAACTGGCTGCGCTGGCTTGCGAGATACGGAGCAGCTATGACAGCATCCGGGACAAAGCTGGTGCCGCCCGCTTAGCCGACCCATCCCTGGTTGTCAAGGTGCGGAAGGCGGACGTTTCGCTGCGCGTATGCGCGGTTGACGGCGGGCTGCTTGCAGGGCGCATGCACGGGGCGGACATCGTCGTGGTCCGGGCGGTGGCAGCGGTATTCGATTACGAGGACTCGGCGCTCAAGGCGCACTTCCACCACCCAGAAAAGTGCCCGCAGCCGCAGGTCGAGATAAAAAACTCGCTCGAAGAGCACGAGGCGCTTGTTTTCCGCTCGCTCATCCGTCTCCATCACGAGCTTTCGTGCGCGATATCAGCGCTCGATGCGAGCAATCCCGGCCTGCTCCTTATCGACGGCTCACTCCTCCCGCTTCCAGGCGACCGGCCCTCTGACGGCAGCGAGCTCCGGCCGCTCTATGCTGAAATAATCGCCCTCTACCGGAAACTCTATCTCTCATGCAGCGAAAAGAAATGCATGCTCTGCGGAGTCATCAAGGATTCCCGCTCAAAGAAGCTCGCGAATGAAATCGGCGCGGGCTGCTCGGACACGCTTCTCTGCAGTTATCTTCTCAATGAAAACGAGCGCACAAAAGAGCTCGGGTATTTCGAGGGAAGGCCTCCGAACGGCGATGTAGCGGAACTGGGGGGGCAGGTGAAGGTGTTCTACATCCGGCCATCGCGAAACGACCTTCCCCTTCGCATCGAGGCATTCGGCTGCGGCATCGATTCGGCGGCGTCGCTGATTTGCACCCTGTCATCCCTTAGCGAGAATTACGCTTATCCGGCGGCCCTCATAGAGGCTGATTTGCGCGCCGCCCTCGACCCGGGCGAGCTTGAGGCGATAGAATCCTCGCTCTCGGCGCTCTCCGGCATGAAGCCGCTCCGGCGCAATTCCCGCCCGTTCCGATGATGCGGGCCGGACGCATCGATGCGTTTCGCCGGCGCCGGCATGTTCAATCGATTTCAATTTTGCCCAGCCTTTCAAGAAGCCCGCTTATCTCCTTCCGCCTGCCCTCGTAGTAGTTCCATTTCCCCCCGCTGAACTGGAATAGGTCGCTCCCGGTTATCACGAACGTCATGCTGTAATCCTCATCGTCGCAGCCTTCGTTCCCCTCTTCGCACGCGGAGAATCCATCGCCTATCGTGCCCATATAATGGCCGTCCTGCGGCTCGAACAGCGGGGCGCCGCCGAGTTTCGCGTTCGTGATGTCGTCAGGCGTGTCAATCGTGACATTCGTAAGCATGATGACGCAATGCCCGATTCTCGTGCCGTTCACCATCCCGTAGAAATAGCAGACCGCATAGGGATTGCTATCTTCCGTGTTCCCGATTATCATGCCATCGGTGTTGTCATAGTACCAGTACCTGCCGGCGCTTGTATCCTCGTAGATGACATACCTGCCTATCCCGCTTGTCCAGGCTTCGATTTCCAGATTGTCATCTTGGAACCGGCCTAAAAGCGCCCTGAAGAAAAGCGAATAATCCTCGCAGTCGCCGCCCCTCCTTGCGATGATTTCGTCAATCGAATACAGCCTGTCGCCGGTGGGGTCGTCCTTGTACATGAAACCGAGGTCGTCTTCCATGAGATAGGAGACGCATCCCAGGTTGAGCGTTCCTTCGTCGACGCAGCTTTTTTCGACCCGATTCACGAAACGGTCGGCCTTGAGCGTCTCCGGGAGGGCTGAGTTGTCCCTGAACCATGATATGGACTCGTTAATCTGCCCGTCCATCGCCAAGGCTTCTGCCTTGATTCGCCCTATCTCCTCCCTCGCTTCACTGAGCGTGTTTTTCGTATCCTCGAGTTCTGCCTCGCTCTCATTGAGCCGGCCTTCCAGCTCCCGGACCTCGGCCTCGCTTCCGTTCAATTCCGCGCGCAAATCCGAGATGTCCTCGCCCTGCAGCCTCGTCTCTTCTTTTTTCACCGCCAACTCGGCTTTCGTGGAGTTCAGCTCCTTCTGCGTTTGCAGGAGGCTGCCCTCTGCGTCGGCCAACTCCCCTGCAAGATTCTCTTTCTGGCCCATCGCCTGCAGGAGGAGGGCTATGGATGCGATTGTGGCGATGGCAAGAAGCGCGATTAGGGCATACGCAATCAGGTTGGCCACGTTCCCCCTTCATCCCGCAGGCTTTTAATCATTCTAACGCATAATGTCTACCAGAGTGAGGGGCAGGCAGCCTACGTTTTTTGCAAAAAAATGAGGAAGTTCCGCCCTCCGCGAGATATCCTTCCTTTAAGGGGAAGGGGACGGAACAGAAACGATACCCAGAGTCCGCAAGGACGCGGGATGCAACGCATCCTGAACTGCGCAAGCAGTTCGGGAGCTTTGGAACGAAGTTCCAATGATCGTCCCTGATATCGATGACGGAGCAAGGCGCTTTCGCGCCGCTTAGTCAAATGCTGCCTAAATACAGAAGGCGGACTATGCCCCTCACTTGAAAATTTCCTTAGCCTTGGCTTCGGATAAATTTTCATCAAACTTCGGCCGGTCTGACTCCGTCCTTTATAAAACCACGTGCAACCATAACGAAATGCTGCGCATTATGGTAGATGGCGGTGCGAATCCTCCAAAGATATTAATAACCTCACGACGTATTTTGGTTGATGTTCGAGATACTTTTTTTGATAGGGCTCATCGCGCTCATCGGCTTCGGGGCAAGGTGGGTGTTCGTGCGCACACGGATTCCGGAAATCCTCATCCTGCTGGCCATCGGGTTCGCCCTCGGGCCGATGGGGCCGTTCTCCAGTTTCTCCGCATTCGACATCAGCCTCCAGAGCTTCCGCAGCCTCGCACCCCTAGTGGGCGCGGTCGCCATAGTGTCATTCGTTTTCGAGGCCAGCCTGCAGCTCAAGATAGGGCAAATCCTAAAGAGCCTGTCGTTCTCCACGGTTTTCGCGATTACCAACCTGGTGCTCTGCATAAGCGTCCTGACAGCCCTTCTTCATTCCGCATTCGGATGGAACATGACCGCATCCCTCCTCCTTGCGACGATATTCGGGGGCCCCTCCTCGTTCGCAATCTATTCGATGCTGCCCCTTGTGCGCACGAGCAACCATGCGCGGGGCATCCTCTACCTTGAGGGCACGCTGTCGGCCATACTGATAAGCCTGATGACCTTCACAATCCTGCGCTACCCCGGCTCGGAAGCCGGGACGGTGCCCCTCATGCAGCTGGTCATCTCGTCATTTTCAACCTCGTTCATATTGGGGCTGGCCGCCGGCCTGGCGATACTCTGGCTTCTCTTCAGGTTCAGGGTAAGGAAATTCGGCTATCTCCTGACCTTCTCCGTCCTCCTCATGCTGTTCTTCGTGGATTTCGAGCTCCTTGGAGGCATAGGCGTCATATCGATTGCACTCATAGGGCTGGTCATAGGGAATTCCGGGGACGTGTTCCGGCTGCTTGGCATCACCGGCCATTTCGACATGGGGGAAGCGGCCAAGGGTTTCCGGGACGAAATAAGCCTGTTCATCATCACGTTCTTCTTCGTCTACCTGGGCATGATGGTGCGCCCGGAACTGCTCACAGACACCGGCAACATGCTCCTTGCGGCGTTGCTGATAGTCACAATCCTCTTATGCAGGTGCCTTATCCTGCTTTTTGCGAACATGCTGAAGGTATCGCAGCACAACGACGACCTCCTCCTGGCGGTCATGATTCCCCGTGACATCCTGAGCGCGACACTCGCCACATTCGTCCTGCTCTACCCCGGGCCCGCAAGCTTCAACATAGAAGTGGTGGTAATCCCCATAGTCCTCTCATCGCTCGTCAGCGTGCTGGGGGCCGGGTATTACGAGCGCCTGTTCCAGCATTCGTTCCTCTTCAAGCGCGAGCTGGATTTGAGCGACGGGCGCAAAATCGTCCTGCGCACCATCACGAGGGACGATTTCCCGAAGCTCCGGCAGTTCCTCAACGAGCTGGTGAGCGAGAGCGCCCTCATATCATTCGACCGCTACGTGAACCCGATAGAGGAAAACGAGATGGGCCGGGAGAGCCTGGACAAAATCAACCGCGGCGACATGATAATGTGGGTGGGGGATTTCAAGGGCCGCATCATCGCGCGGGCGGTGGCCCAGCGGATGGAAAGGCGCGAGAGGGACAATGTGTGCCTCAGCCTCTACGTGGCGAAGGATTTCCGTGGCGCGCATCTAGGCACGTCCCTGCTGCGCATGCTAATCGAGGAATCAGAGCGGGTTTTCAAGCCGCACAGCATCTACCTCTCAGTATATTCGAACAACGAAGCGGCGGTACGGCTGTACGAGAAGGAGAACTTCCGCAAGGTCGGCGTCCTTCCCGAATGGGGCAAGTATGAGGACACATACCTGGACGAGATTTATATGGTATACGACCCGAAAGGGTCCAAGGTCCGGGTTCCGAAGAACAAGGCGAAAAAAAGCGCATCCTGAACGGGTGTCAGAATGCCGGCCGCGCTCACCAGTCAGAAGGCAGTTCGTTTATGTCGATTAGCCCTTCCTTCTTGGCGGGGATGATTGCGCCGATCACTCCCAGGATGAAGCCGACGATTGCCCAGAAGAACGCGCCGAATGCCCCGCCTGTTGCGAAATCCCTCAGGGCGTCCAGGGCGCCGTATGGTAAGCAGCTCGGGCACGGGGCGAACGTGTGGATTGCCAGGATTATTGCCGAATGGGCAAGCGATGCGGACAGCGCGCCGATGATGCCGACCAGCGCACCAACCCCGCCGGCAGGGACAACCCCCGCCCAGTACTTCCTCTCGGTGAGGTTGCCCGCATAGACGAGCAGGATTATCTGTAATAGGAAAACCGCGATGCCTGCGATACCGCTGTATAGTATGGCGACCTCTCCGCAGATAGCCACCGCCGCCATCGCAATGGCAGGCACCTTCGTCCTCTTCACCGTTTCGTGCAAGTCCATTTAGACCATCTTCATGTCTCCCATGCCGGGAATGCCGCCCTTCATCATCTTTTCCATTTTTTTCCGGAAGCCGCGGTTCCGCTTGAACATGCCCATCATCTTCTCCATTTTCTCGAACTGCGAGAGGAATTCGCGCACCTCCTTTTCGGTGCACCCGCTCCCCCGCGCAATCCGTGCGATGCGCGATTGGTTGTTCTTAAGCAGCGCGGCCTCCTTCTTCTCGGCCTTGCTCATGGAATTTATCATGGATTCGAACTTCCTGAGCTTATCCTCGCTCTGCTGCACCATCTCTTTCGGGACGTCGGCCGCGCCGAGCATGGAGAAGACGTTGCCAAGGGGCCCCAGTTTCTTTGCGGCTTTCAGCTGCTCGTAGAACGTCTCGATTGTGAGCTCCTCGCCCTCAAGCTTCGACATGTCCGTGTCTTTCTGGATTTCCTTGATTTTCTCCATCAAGGCCCCGATATCCGGGACGCCAAGGAGCCTGCCGACGAATTTTTCCGAGTTGTATGTCTCGAAATCCGCGGGCTTCTCCCCGACCCCGACGAATGCGATTTTCGAATTTGATGCGGCAACGGAGCTGAGCGCGCCGCCTCCCTTTCCGGAACCATCCATCTTCGTGACTATGACTCCCGAGAGCGGCACTGCGCTGTTGAACTCGGTGGCCTGCTTGCCTGCGACCTGGCCGATATCCGCGCTCACCACCAGGTAGCTCTCATCCGGTTTCAGGACCCCCGCTATCCCGCGGAGCTCTTCGACAAGGTAACCGTCAAAGCCGTTCCTGCCTGCCGAATCCACTATAAGGACCTCCTCCTTCGCCCTCTTCAGCGCATCTGCGGCGATTTTGGTGGGGTCCTTCTCCCCCCTGATTGTGTAGAAGGCGGCGCCGACCTGCTTGGAAAGCTGCTCGAGCTGCTCCTGCGCCGCCGGCCTGTCGGTGTCAGCGCCAACCAGGGCTACCGAAAGCCCCTTTGTCTTGTAGAAATGCGCAATTTTTGCGCACGTCGTCGTCTTTCCGCTGCCGTATAGGCCGCACATGAGAATGCGGTGCCTGTCCAGGCGCGGCGTGTAGCTTGCGCCCATCAGGGAAACAAGCTCCTCATAGACGATTTTAGTCACATGCTCTTTCAGCGAGAGCGCCACGAGCTTATCGGTCTTGAGGGCCCGCTCCTCTATCCTTTTCGAGAGCGCGAGCACGAGCTTGACGTTCACATCCGAGGAAATGAGCACGCGCTGGAGGTCCTTGATGAGCGCTTTCACATCGTCCGCGTCCACATAAGGCTTGCCGGTCAGCTTGGCCAGCGCTTCGCGGAGCTTCTTGCCCAAATCCATGAGAAATCGATATTTCTATCTTCTCAAAAGGTTTTAAGGATGTCCTTCTTTGAGAGGGCGTATATTATCGATAGCTCGACTATGCTTTCCACTACCCCGACAACCCAGGACCAGCCCCCGAATGTCATTAGCGAATTGATACTGTACATCAAAGCCGCCCCCACGATAAGCGCGGCGAATAGCTTGTACGCCTGGGGGTCTTCTTTCTCCTTCATGCTGTAGAGCAGCGGAAAAGCGAATATGAAGTTGAACAAGATAAAGCGGATGTTGCCATAATCGAGCGCCACCGCGACCAAGTTGTCTGACGCGTTGCTCAGCAACACGATCGCAATCCCCTGGATTATGAAATAAACCACGGCGAAAATGCCTGCCTTGGACGCGGCCTCCATTGCCCTCCCCTTGCCAGGAGCCAGGAAAAACAGCAGCCAGAGATACATGATGATTGCTTCGGCACACGCGGATAGCAGGTTCCCGGCCAATGCGAGGGCAGAGAACAGCAGCGTCTCCTTCGTGTACAATCCAACCGCAAAGCTGGCTATGACGGCCAACAGCGCAAGCCCGATGTTTATAATTGCACGGCCCGCCGCAAGGGAGCGGCAAAGCGCCCCATCGTTTTTCATTTTTGCAATTCCGGAGAACCGGAGCAGGAGGAACGCCAATACCGGGGCGGTAATTAATGAGAAAACCCCCAAGACATCCACATTGGCTCCCAGGAAACTCTCAGATGTGAAGCTCCCGGTCAGCGCGAATGTTGCCAGGACTGATACCAGCGCCAGTACCAGTATGAGCAGAATGATGATGGATAAGACAAAAAGCACATGGGCTGGTCTGAAATCCACTTCCCTCCCGGCAACCTCGAACTTCATGGTACAACCAACCTCGTAAGAATTAATAAAAGGAAGCGAAACGCGGGTCTACCAGCTCGTGATTGTGCCGTACGATATCGCCGCCTTCTCAAGCACGATGTCCGCGAACCTGCGCTCGGCCGGTATCGCCGAATCGCGCATGCGGAGAAGGTTCTTGAGCTGCAGCTCCCTGTCCGGCACGGTGCCTCTTGCAACCATGCCGCTGAGGCATTCGTGTGCGTACATGAGCGCATATCTGACGAGCGGCTCCGGGATATCGTGCGAAAGCGCCTCGCGCAGCACGGGAACGGCCTCATCAAGCCCGATTCTTGCGGCCACGAAAGCCGCGGCGCACCTCGTTTCAACCGAGTCCATGTCCTGCCCGCGGTAACCGTCCCCGCGTATCAGGGACATCAGCCTCATCATCTCGCCCGGGCGCAGCGGGCGCCTGTCGATTTCCTCGATATACCTGTATTCGAGGTATTCAGGGGCCCTTTTCCTGGAAAAAGCGAAGAATTCGTCAATAGAAACCGGCCTTCCGTCAGCCGGATTGGCCTTCTGCTTCTGAATAGACATAAAGATACATTAATTATAAGTAAATAAAAACCCACCTCCCAGGTGCCGCAGCAGAAACTCCGGAAAAACCCCAAATTCTGGCGTCTCGCTAGTTTTTTAAACATTTTTACAGATATGACTCCAATACGAATTATATCGAATCAGATGTTCAATGCCAGAACTAGGATTCGAGCTATTTAGAGGTGAAGGTGTATGACGAAACAAGTAAGCGGCGAGCAGGTTTACGTGCTCCCGGAAGGGTCTCAGAGGGTTTTAGGGAGGGATGCGATGCGGGTCAACATCGCGATTGGCTACGCGGTGGCCAACATAGTGAAGACCACGCTCGGCCCAAAGGGCATGGACAAGATGCTTGTCTCGGATCTGGGCGACATCGTGATAACGAACGACGGGGCGACAATCCTCGAGGAGATGAACGTCGACCACCCGGCGGCAAAGCTCATGGTTGAGATTGCAAAGACGCAGGACAAGGAAGTCGGCGACGGCACGACCACTTCGGTCGTCATCGCGGGCAACCTCCTCTACCGTGCGGGCGAGCTCCTCAACCAGGGCATCCACCCGACCGTGGTGATAAAGGGCTACGAGCTCGCTTCAAGGAAGGCCGAAGAAGTGCTCGCCAAGATTGCCGAACCGGTCAAGCCGACCGACAGGGATGTCCTCACCAAAATCGCGCATGTTGCGATGGGCTCGAAGGGCATCGGCAGCGACGACGAGAAGAAGAAAATCGCCAGCATCGTGTCCGATGCGGTGATGCAGGTCTCGGAAGAGAAGGGGGGCAAGTTCAAGGTCGACCTCGACCTCATAAAAATCGAGAAGAAGGCCGGGGGCGAAGTGCTTGACACCTCGCTGATCCGCGGCGTCCTTGTGGACAAGGAGATCGTGCATTCAGGAATGCCGAAAAGCGTGAAGAACGCCAAGATTCTCCTTCTTGACACCGCATTGGAGATTGAGAAGACCGAGACGGACGCAAAAATCGAGATTACCGACCCGTCCAAGATGGAGGCGTTCTTACATCAGGAAGAGAAGATGATGAGGGACATGGTGGAGAAGATTGCCGAAACGACGGCGAACGTCGTCTTCTGCCAGAAGGGCATCGACGACCTCGTGCAGCACTTCCTTTCCAAGAAGGGCATCGTAGCTGTCCGCCGCGTGAAGAAGAGCGACATGGAGAAGCTCTCACGGGCGACAGGCGCCGCAATCGCATCGAGCCTTGAGGACCTCAAAGACGAGACGCTGGGACATGCCGGCCTTGTCGAAGAGCGCAAGATTTCAGGCGAGGCGATGGTATTCGTCGAGCAGTGCAAGGACCCCAAATCCGTCACCCTGTTTGTCAGGGGCGGCACCGACCACGTCGTAAGCGAGGTCGAGCGCGCGGTTATAGATGCGCGCGGCGCGGTCTCAAGCGCCCTCGAAGACGGCAAGTACGTCATCGGCGGCGGCTCTGTCGAGATGGAACTCAGCAGGGAGCTCCACGCATACGCCGTCCAGATTGGCGGCAGGGAGCAGCTGGCAATACAGGCCTTCGCAGAGGCGCTCGAGTCGATTCCGCGCGCTTTGGCGGAAAATGCCGGCATGGACGTCATCGACACGATAGTCTCTCTCCGCAACAAGCACAAGGAGGCCGACGGCAAGACCGTGGGTGTGGATGTCATGAAGGGCAAGGTCGGCGACCTGAAATCCCTGGGCGTCTACGAACCGGCGAAAGTCAAGAAGCAGGCCATGGCATCCGCGACCGAGACCGCAAGGCTCATCCTCAGGATTGATGACATCATCAGTTCCAGAGGCGGCTCCAGGGGCGGGCCTCCGGGCGGAATGCCTGGCGGCATGGACATGGGCGGCGAGTAAGAATAATCTTTATTTTTTTCTTTTCATACTTTTTCTCATGAGCGAGCGTTTGCATATACTCATTTTCGGCGGTGTCCAGGGCGTGTTCTTCCGTACGGGGGCGCAAAGCGAGGCGAAGCGCCTCGGAATAACGGGCTGGGTGCACAACCTTCCTGATGGTTCCGTGGAGGTCATGGCCGAGGGCGGGCGCGAACCGCTAGAATCGCTGCTGGAATGGTGCGGGCACGGCCCGGCGGGCGCGGCCGTCTCGGAAATAAAAAGCGAGTGGCTTGCGGCATCAGGAAAATTCAATGATTTCAGGGTTAAGTATTAAAAGAAAAAATTCAGAGAGATCCGAACTTCTCGTTTCCCTTCATCGTGCCCCTTCTCCTTGGGTCCGAGTATCTCCTGGCGAACTTGACCTTGCGCAGCTTCGTCGTAACTCGCTCGAGCTCCTCAAGCTCCAAATCCTCCTCGAAATACTGCATCGCCTCGTCCGGGATGTTGATGAGGCCGCTTTCCTCGAAGCAGATGGGCCTGTCCTCTGCGTCAGTAATCGATTCGAGGAGCGAGACGAGCGTTGAAACCCTAAGGCTGTCCTCCTTTGGCATCCTGATCTCTGACCCGTCCTTCTTCTTCCTTGTCTCGATGACGTTGAGGACCCCTGTCAGTTCGTCAATGTCGTCCTCTGAAAAACCGTTCTCCTTTAGCCATTCTATCGACATCTCGCTGAATGCGTATCTGGTCAACCTCTCACCTCTTCCCTATCCCTATTGATTGCCATCCTTTTTTATCATCTGTGCGAAAGAAGACTCTGACCTTAACTCTGTTAGGTCGGAGATGAATTTCGCAGTCATGAGCATACCCTCGTTTTGAAGTTCTTAGAGAACCAATCAACTTTCGCTAATATCTTCCCTTTCTGCGGAACATTTGAAAAATCCCTATACCAAATCATATCCTTTGTTCCACCAACGATTTGTCCAAATTGGCAAATTGTTCCTTTTCTTATGCCCTTGAAATTTCCTGATGAATATTTCTCCCGTATTCCTCCTGTCTTCGGTTGTGTATCATGTAACCGTCTTCGTGTTGGACGATAAGTATCATCCGCTACAATGAATTTTCCACATTGGACGTGCTCTTTTGCAAAACTATCAACAGCTAATGCAAGAGCATCTGAACAATGGCTATTGAAAACCTCTGCATTTTTGACATAGCTTTTCTTATAGCCATAAACATCTCTGAAACCCTGGGTGTCAACGCCCTGGTACAATTGCAACAGAGCTTGTTTTTTGATATAATCATAGATGACTTTCTTGCCTATCTCGATTGTTGAGAAATTATTACCCCATTTGTTGTCCCGATGATTGAATCTCACATCTTCAACTACCACCGTGTCTAACGGATAGCATTTGAAAAATTCTTTGATGATTTTGAGTCTACTATCGACCATCACCTTTTGTGATGGTGCAAGGAAACCATCTTTGTTTCTGTTGTCAAACCTTGCAGGTCTTCTCCTGCAATTCCTGAATCTCCTTGCTCTTCGTAACTGCCTTCTTTCTTTCAATTTTTTGACTATCATTTTCTTGTTAGGTAATTTCCACATGACATTCAGATGATTTTCTTTCCCGACTACAATAGAATACCCTTCAAATTTCGTTCCAAAATCCACTCCCAAGCTCGTCTTCGGTGTTTCTTTTCTTGTTTCTACCTGCATCTGTATCCCAAACTGACCAAACTTATTCCATACTGGTTTTGCTATACCACCATCCAATACTTTTCTTGCTTTTGCATTTGTAGTCGGTGTCAATGGTTTTCCATCAACACCAATAACAAATATCTTTCCAGACATTCTGGCTTCCTTGCGGAAGTTATTCCCACTTCCCGAATGAGATTGAAACTTAGAGTCATCGTTGTTGTCAACGTTTTTTAGACTCGTGGTATTCAATGGTTCTACCGAAGTGGGTATGACTAGTGGAGTATCATACCGTTCTTGTAGTTCCAATCTCGTAGTTTCCATGTTTCTCACTTCAACTTTCGGTAGTGAACTGTTACCTTCCAACCATCATCGGAAGCCTTGACCTAAACCTTTCGAGGTTAGGTCGAGGTAGTTCACTTCTTTTTCGAAAGGCGCATAAGCGCTGCAATGACCAGCCTTACGCCGGTTCCGGTCGCACCCTTATCAAGATACGGGTGCGGCCCCTTTACCATGTCCACCGCCGCGATGTCAAGGTGCGCCCATTTCGTTTCTCCGATGAACTCCCTTAGGAACGCCGCGGCCGTTATCGAGCCCGCCTCTGGCACTTCGGATATGTTCTTGATGTCCGCAATATCCGACTTCATCATCTCCCCGTACTCTGGCCAAAGCGGCATCCTCCAGACCCGCTCGTGCGTCGCCTCGCCCGCCTCTGTGAGCGCATCCGAGAGCGCATCGTCATTTGAGAACATCCCTATCGCATGCCTGCCAAGGCTTACAATCATCGCACCGGTCAATGTCGCCATGTCTATCATATATTCGGGCTTCTCCTCCGCTCCGAGTGCGAGGGCATCCGCCAGTATGAGCCTGCCCTCCGCATCTGTATTCAGCACCTCTATCGTCTTTCCGTTGTGCGCCGTGATTATGTCGCCCGGTTTCTGCGCGCTTCCTGAAGGCATGTTCTCCACCATGGGCATGAGCCCGATCAGCCGAATCGGCAGCTTGAGCTGCGCGACGGCCATCATCACGCCAAGGACATTGATGGCGCCGCTTTTGTCGTATTTCATCTCGTGCATGCCGGATGAGGGCTTGATGCTGATGCCGCCCGAATCGAATGTGACGCCCTTGCCCACCAGGCAATAAAGCGGAAAGCGCTTGCCCCTGTTGTATTCGAGCCGGATTAGGAGCGGCCCGTGCACGCTTCCCTGGCAGACCGCGAGCATCCCGCCCATCCCCATCTTTTCCAGGCGATTCCGGTCGTATAGGCTGAAACCGAGGCCGTGCTCTTTAGCAAGCCTTCTTGCTTCGGCTCCAATCATCGCGGGCGTGGCCACATTCGCCGGCTGCTCATCAAGCCTCCGCGAATAGTTCTGCGCTTCCGCAAAAATGGTTCCGCGCGCGATTCCATCCGCCACGTCCTCCTCACTCACGATGACCGCCTTCTCCACATAGAACAGGTCGTCCTTCTTTGTCTTGTAGTCATAGAACCTGTATCCGGACAGCAGCGCCCCTTCCGCCATCGCCTGCACCATTTGCATGAGCTCGTGCCTTGCGATGAAGTTGCTCGGAAGATGCATCGCAACTATGTTTTCCTTGCGGGACGCGGCATACCGCACCGCAATCCCGGCGGCCCTCCGGAGGTAATCGGCCTTGAATTCCTCTTTCTTCCCGAGCCCCACGACGAGGAGATGCTTGAATTTGGCTTCATTCCTTGTGTCGGTGGAGTAGGTCTGGAGCAGCTTGCCCTCATAGCGCTGCTTCTTCACATCGTGCAGGAAGCGCTTGACGTCGTATGGCGGCTCCTCGTCCTGCATCAGGAAAACGCAGAGGAGATTCTCTTTCGCTTCAGACAGGTGGATTTTCTTCAATTCGACTTTCATGCAATCCATACCTCCTTCAGATTAAAATAGGTGAGTCATAAGACGGGCGCAGGAACGCCCAGCCCGGGTTTTTTTAAGAGCGTGCGCGCTGGATTTCGAACATCCTCGCCACTTCCCCGCTCGTCGTTATCTCATTTTCCGCCTTGTCCGGGCGCATCTTCGTCATCCGCGGGAACCTCAGGGCGAGCCCTTTCCCATCGTGCATCGCGCACGTGTGGTTCGGGGATTCCGTAATCTCGTCGAATGCGACCTCGACCACGAACTTCGGTTCCACCCAGTAATCGACCTCTATCTTGCAGTCCAAGTTCAAAGGGGGCGCCTTCGTTTTAATCTTCTCAAGCCCTTCGCGCAGTTCCACCATCTCGTCCTCTGTGAACCCGGTCGCCACCTTTGCCACCGTCTCAAGGCGGCCGCGCCCGGGGTTGTAGACCGCGACCAGCACGCCGCCGAACTCGAACTCCGCCCGGGCGCCACGGCCAAGGTAATACCCGACCACGACGCCGTCTATCGTGTCCACCGACTTTCCATACGATTTCTTGAGCTTTATCCAGGCGAACTTCCGCTTCCCTGCCGTGTACGGCGAATCCAGGTCCTTTGCCATTATGCCTTCAAGGCCCGAGGACACCGCATCGTCGAAAAGCTTCTTGAGCTCGCGCGATGTCCGGACAATCTTCATCTGGCTGGGGGCAAGCACATTCCCCCGGAACAACCGTTGCACAGCCGCCCTGCGGGCGCGGTAGCTATCCCCGGTCATGTCCGCTCCGTCAAGGTAAAGGATGTCGAAAACGAACAGGTTGAGCGGGAATTCCTTCGACGCCTCGTCAATCCCGTGCTTCCTGCGCCTGTGCATGGTCTGCTGGAACGGGAAATACCTCCCTTTCTTCTTGTCGAATGCGAGCGCTTCGCCCTCGAATATGATTTCATCGCATTTGAGCTTCCTTATCTCCGCTACGACATCCGGGAACATGGGGCTCATGCGCTCGAGCTTGCGCGAATAGAGCTCGACCTCCTTCCCTTTCTTGTGGCACTGCAGCCGGAAGCCGTCGTATTTCATTTCCACCCCGCAGCGGCCGAGGCGCTTGATTATCGAGCCCGGGGAATCCTCCCTCTCGGCAAGGGCCGGTATCAGCGGGCGGAACGGCTCGACGTGGAAATCGCGCACCGATTCCGGGTCAGCGTAGAATTTTTTTGCGACATAACCCATGTCGGCGCAGACGTTGTATGCCCGCTCGAGGGGTTCGCGCAATGACTTGTCCCCGGCATGGGCTACCGAAATCGCGTCAAGGATTGTGGGGTCCCCGACGCCCAATCGAAGCCTGCCCAGCACGAACCGCACGATGTATCTCGCTTCGAGGGGGGCGGCGTTGTTCAGCAGTTCGGTCAGGTGCTTGATTTTCACATCCTGGCTCCCCTGCCCGCCGGCTTTCGCGATTTTTATCATCGCATCATACACGTAAGTGACGCCCATCTCGGTGGTGGAGAGCGCGGTCTGCTTTCTTTTGGACAGGAGCGCCTCGGCGGTGTCGCCCAAATCGCCGCTCTTCTTATACTGCCGCTCCACCTCGCCTGCCGGATAGCCGCTCGCTGATGCGATTGCGGCAATCGCGAAGCGCTCGCCCACGCCCAGGTCTATGCCCTCATAGGGCGGTGCGACAATCCCCTGGATGAAATATACTAGCTTGTCGATTTCCTTCCCGTCGGTTCGCTTGAACAGCGTTGATAGCACGTCTGTCATCTCGAGCCGGCCGCTTCGTTTCTCTATCTCGGAAAACACTGCGGCGGCATCGGAAAAAAGGAGCATGGAAACCTTTACTCGAAGCACGCTTTAATTTGTTTGTCTGGCTCCCCACCCGGAGCGTTTTTTTCCGACGGTTGCCGAACAAATATATAAATCTTCTATCCGTACCTTTTGGAAGGTGCAAACATGAGGGCGATGGTACTCTTCATTCTGGCTATTGTTGGGATGTCTTTCGCAGTCGGTGTGGATGACTGCATGGTAATAAACTCCCCCGGGGTCTATACGCTGACTGACCACGTTTTCGGGGCCGACTACTACTCCGACTATGGCTATATCTGCTTCCGCATCAATTCCTCCGACGTCACCCTTGATTGTGCGGGATACGATATCACCGGCTTTAACGACATGTACGGCGTGCTGGCAAACTCCGGCACGGGCAGCCTGGACAACGTCACGGTGAAGAACTGCAACATATCCAACTATGCATTTCCGCTGTACGCCTGGGGCACCTTCCCAAACCAAATCGAGAACTGCGTGATACGGAACAACACGCTTGGCGGGAACGGCGTAAGCATCATGCTCCAGCTTGCCGACAACTGCACCATTGAAGACAACCTGATACTATACGATGCGTCACTGTACTCCCTGAACAGCAGCAGGATTCGCAACAACACGATCGCTAGCGACAACTGCTACGGCCTTTCCGTCGGCTCAGCTTGGTTCAACGACGCGCCGGCGTACAACTATTATGACGTTATCTCAGGCAATACGGTTCAAGGCTGCTTTGATGACGGATTCAGCCTGGAAAGCCTGATGAACAGCACGGTGGAAAACAACCTGGCCGCTGAGAACTACTATTCGGGATTCTATTTCAGCAATGCCTATGACAATACCGTCCGCAACAACACCGCAAGGAACAACAGCTTGGACGACCTGTACACCGCCGGATTCGAAATCGGCGGGGAAGGCAACCTTTTCGAGAACAACACCGCGGAGAACAACAGCAACGGATTCGACGTGTTCTACTCGCAAAATATCCTCAGGAACAACCACGCATACCACAACTTCCTTGGCTTGACGCTGGAGTCGAAAGCCACGGGCAACATCGTCGAGAACAACACGTTCGAAGAGAACGTCTATGTGGACATGATTGTCGCAGGCGACGCCCGCGCGCTCCAGTTCAACCGGGCCGGATGCGAAAACACGATCCGGAACAACACGGGTTCCGGTGGCAGGCCCATATATTACTCGAACCAGGGCGGCACCGACCTGAACGGCGGGACTTATTCGGAAGTCATCCTCTGCGGCGCCGACCAGTCAAACCTGACCGGAGTTACGGTGGCAGGCTCGGATGGCCTTTCCAACAACGGATTCATGGTGTTGTACTCCCCGGACTCCACTCTCGACGGTCTTGTTTCGGACGACAACGCGGTGGGCGTATGGCTCTACGGGTGCGACAACTGCACGGTCCGCAGGGGCCATGCATCCGGAAACGCGGTCGGGTACCTGGTGTCCTACTCCAGCCTGGTCAAAGTTTCCGACCTGAGTTCATTCAGCAACAACGCCTCGCTGACAAACCTCTTCGGAGGCACGGGATTAGGGTTCCTCGCCCAGCTATTAAGCGGCGGGGGCATAATTGAAATTACCCAGATGCCGAGTTTCATGCAGGAGTCGGAAATCCTCGCATCCGCATCCGCCCAGCGACGGAGCATATATTCCAACAACACATATACGAATCTCGAGATTTACGACAACACCTATGGCATGACCTTGGCAAGCACGGGAAATGTCACATTGAACAGGGTGGACATCCACGACAACTCAAACTGGGGCATCGCGGATATGGGGGGAAGCAACGAGTTTCCGGTTGCGGTTATATCCTCGGACAGCGAGCTTTACCGTAACGGGAGAAACTTCCTGTCCTTCCTTATGGACATAGGAACGACGAACTCGCTCGAATCCGAAATGGAGATACTCAGGAGCGAGGAGCAGTCGATCCCCCTGTTGCCCGAAGGCATCCTGTGGGGCGAATACTTCCAGGCGAGCCTTCTGTACAATTCCATGCTCGGCGGCGGGTATGACACCCCCGCGCAGTGGTCGATGGACGAAGTGCGCCATGGCATCCGCTCGCCTTCGGTCCTGCTGTCAGCGGATGATGCGGCGGAATCGGTCTACCTGACATCGGAGACAGACCTGCCGGCAAGACGCTCGTTCAGCTACACCAGAGGCCAGCAGACCATAACGCTGAACCTCAATCTGACCGGGCCGTCGAACAACAAGACATCTGTCCGGAACGAGTATTTCTCAATAATCGGCATGGTGCCGACGTGCGCCGGCCAGGCCAGCCTCGTGAAGGGAGTCGAAATCCCCTGCCTGCCTACAATCGAGAACTTCGCGGTCTCGCCCGGGGGCTCGATGGTCGGGTATGGCATGGATACCATTGAGCTGTATTACCTGAACATCACGGACGTATACCAGCCCGAGCAGTATGCCGCGACAATCATGGCCCCAACGCAGAACAAGACCTATAATGTCGAAGGGGAATGGCTGCCTGTCCCGGACCAGGGCCTTGAGGATGGTTCAATCCATGTCAGGCTCCTTGAGATCCAGGAATCCCAGTTACTGGGCGGGTTCCTCGGCTCGGGTTCGGAATCGGAGTTCTACCAGGGGGTCTACGGCCTTTTCGCGACCTCTGTGCCCACAGAAGGCGGCGATAACGGCGAGCCAAGGCCGGAAGAGCCAGAGCAGAACCAGACCCAGCCCGAGTGCACAAGCGACTCCGGCTGCGCGGTCAACGAGCAGTGCGACGGGGGCATTTGCGCCCGCATCATTTGCGAATGCGGGGAAGTGAAGAGCCACGAATGCGTCGAGTACGAATGCTGCTCGGATTCCAATTGCGGCTCCGGCGAGACATGCCAGAATCACGCCTGCAAGGGCGAGGAGCCGAAATTCGAATGCACCTCAGACCAGCAATGCGCGGCCACAAGCTTCTGCCAGATGCCTTCCGGTGCGGCCGGAGGCACTTGCGAGCAGGTGGAAGCATTGCCTTGCGGCGAAGTGAAAAACCACAAATTCGTGGCGTACGGCTATGAATGCGGTTCAGAACCGGGATGCCAGCCATGCCAGCCCGGCTATGCATGCGCCAATCACCAGTGCATCCAGAACGACGTAAGCTGCCCCTCGACGGGAATCGTGGGCGACAGGAAGACCTGCGAGGCCAAGCGGGATGGCGTGGCATGCCCGAACTGCGACTATGTGGTCACGGCCCCGAACGGGCAGAAGTTCGGTGGCAAGACGGATGAGAGCGGAAACTTCGAGCTTCCACTCGACATGAAAGGGACGTACCAGGTCGCCCTGCTTAAAGACGGGCAGCCTGTCCGGGTAATCCAGGTGCAGGCTTTCCCGCAGGCACAGCCGGAACAGCCCGAGAAGCCCACTGCCACAGGGCCGGACATGTCGTTCCTGCTATGGGTGCTGGTGCTGTTCGTCCTGCTTGTGGGCGGGATACTGTACTGGCGCAGCATGGGCTCGAAAGGAAAGCAGAAGAAATAGCCCTTTCTTTTTTCATTTTTTTCCTATTCCTTTTTCATCCTTTAATATACCTCTCCAGCTCAGCCCTCGCCTCGGGGTCAGTCATCTGCTTCGGCGGGTGCTTCATTAGGTACGCCGAAGCCGCTTCCACCGGGCCGGCAAGCTTCCGCTCAAGCGCAATCTTGGCGAGGCGGACCGCATCGATGACTATTCCGGCGGAATTGGCCTTGTCATCGACCTCGAGCCGAACCTCCATGTTGTATGGGATGTTGGCCCACATCCGGCCTTCGATGCGCATGAACATCAGCTTCGTATTGCCGAGAAACGGGATGAAGTCCGATGGGCCTACGTAAATCTGGTCATCTGGAAGCCTAGTCCTCAGCTGGCTCTGCACCGATTCGGTCTTGGAAATCTTCTTGGAGGTGAGCCGTTCCTGCTCCTTCATGGATAAAAAGTCCGTGTTGCCGCCCACGTTAATCTGGTACGTCTTTTCGATTTTCGTGCCCCGGTCGTCGCAGAGGCGCGCAAGCGTCCTGTGCACGATGGTCGCCCCCACCTGTCCTTTGATGTCATCACCTATGACTGGCAGGCCTGCCTCCCTGAACCTCTCTCCCCACGCGGGCTCGCTCGCGATGAATGAGGGCATGCAGTTGACGAAAGCGATTTTCGCATCCAGGCAGGTTTGCGCCCAGAACTGCGTCGCCTTGTCTGCGCCCACCGGAAGGTAGGAAACGAGTATCTCGACCTTCTTGTCTTTCAGCTCCTTCAGCACTTCGGTTCTGAGCTCCTCAACCGGCCTCTCCCCGACCGGCTTCACGACCTTGTTCACGTACATGCCGACGCCGTCGAGCTGCGGGCTCTGCTTCACCCTCACATCCTTCATCAATGAGAGCGAGTCCACCCATTTTACCTTGTTCGGCTCGGAGTAAACCGCCTCGTTGAGCGGCTTTCCGACCTTCTTCGAATCCACGTCGAACGCCGCCACGAAGTCGATGTCATGTATCGTATAGCCGCCCATCACCGGGTGCATGACTCCGACGACCTGCTGCTCCGGGTGCTTATGGTAGTATTCCACGCCCTGGACCAACCCTGCAAAGCAGTTCCCCACACCGACGACAGCGCATCTTATCTTGGACATATCAACACCGTTTCGTTGAACCATTGCTTCATCGCACTATTATATGTTTGTTAAATAGTTGCATATTTATAAATACTTATTCCCCCCCAGCTCATCCCACAGCCGAAGGGGAAGCCGGCTTAGCAACTTTTTTAAATAGCCCCAGACAGAAGCAGTATGCCTATGCATCGCCGGTTGGCATGCCGGCTAGACTCTCCTCCCGTAGCGTACGGGGGGCGAATGACGGAGGATAACTATGTACTACATGAAGACTATGGAAGACCGGATAAGGGTACCGCCGTCGCTTTTCGGCAGCCCGATAGAGGATGCCGTGCGGTCGATTCTCCGCGACCGCTATGAGGGCCGCATCTTCAAGGACCTGGGCATCGTGCTCTCGGTCACCAACGCGAAGGTCATTTCGGAAGGGCTCGTCATCCCTGGCGACAGCGGCGCCTACTATACGGCGCAGTTTGAGGCGCTCACATTCTACCCGGTCGTGAACGAGGTCTACAAGGCGGAACTCAAGGAAATCGTGGAATTCGGCGCTTTCGCATCAATCGGCCCGTTCCAGGGGCTGCTGCATGTCTCCCAGATAGACAAGGAGAAGTTCTACTACGACAAGAAATCCAAGACGCTCGGCTCCAAAGTCCTCAAAAGGAGCCTCAAGAAAGGGGACGAGGTGCTGGTCAAGGTCTCGACTGTGAGCATGAAAGCCACCTCATCCGACACGAAAATCGGCCTGACGATGCGCCCCGACGGCCTCGGAAAGCCGGAGTGGCTCGAGCAGAAGGTGAAGAAGGCCAAAAAAGAGGACAAGAAAGAGGAGAAGAAGGGTGAAGGCTCATGAGCGCATGCAAGGAATGCCGGTACATCGTCCAGAATAAGGAGAAGGTCTGCCCCAAATGCCAGGGCGAGCTTTCCGAGAAGTTCTCGGGCGTGGTCATAGTGCTCGACCCCGAGCGCTCCGAAATCGCCAAGATAATCAATGTAAACGTCGTCGGGAGCTATGCGGTCAGGGTAAAATGATTGCCTTTCTTTCTTTTCCGATTTCATTCGTATTTTGTGAGAACCCACATCCGCAGCCGGCAGACCTTTATTAACCGCCCGCCGCCTCACAAACGCGATGAAAGGGTACATATCGTTCGTCCTTGTTTTCCTCTCCTCGATAATCCTGCTCCATTCCCTTGCAATCCTAAGCGCAGCCTATTCAACCGACCTTTCCTTGGCGGTGGAAACCGAGCGCGCCTACGGTCTGCAGATGAATGTCAAGGAATGCGTTCTTGAAGGCGTCCGCCAGGGGGCCGGCCTGGGCTTTTCTTCGTATGACGGAACGCACGACATCGCGCTTTGCAGGCACTGCCCGGACCATTTCTGCACCCCCCCGACTCCGGTGAATCCGAATCCGGAAAACCTCTGCGACGGAGGGCTCTGTGCGCGATGCTTCCGGGAATCCGAAGCGCGGCTCGCATCGGAATCCGGGGCGTTGGGTGGCATCATGGCACTCCGTTCCGGAAGTTTCGATGGGGACTATCTGGTCCATCTGGGGGATGCGGTCCTGGAAGCCCGCCTGGAAGCCGGCGCGTTTTCTAAAAACGGCCTGCGGCTCTCAAGCGTGAGGTTCCGGGAGGATTTCCCGATAATCATTGAATCAAAGAGATACGGGTTCCGGGGGGTCTCGGAAATCGAAAAAGGGATGGAGGTCCTGCATGGGGCAGATGACGATTGAATTCCTCTTCGCCTTTCTGCCGGCCCTGGCGCTTATCGGGTTGCTGGCCGCATCGCTTGTGGCGCAGGTTGACGCTCTGGATGGCAGGACTGAGGAATGCCTGAGGATATCCAAATCCGAATCCGCAGCCAGGGCGCTGGAGGCGCTTTACTACAGCGGCATTGATTCCACGCTCGATTTTGGCGGTGATGGCGTCCGCTACCGCATCGAAACAGGCAGCCTGCATTCGGACTATCAGGGGAAAGTGGTGGAAATACGGGGTGTTTTCTCAATTGACCGCTCCGAACCGGTATGACGGGTTCGCTTCAATGGATGCGATACTCGGCCTCCTCCCAATCATGCTCGTGCTTGCATTTACGATGAAAGCCTCAAGCGGACTTGTCCACGAAGCGCAGGAGTCGATGCACCGCCAGCAGGCATTCGACAAGCTCGTCTCGGTTGCCGATTACACAATCAAGTCCGGTGCGGCTATCCATGAGGGTGGATACCGGTATCCGAACTGGCTGGACGAGGATGCGATAACGCCGCAATACATCGAATCCCTCCGGAACCAGTCCGGCCTCGTTGCCCTGTACATCGGGAATGCCGAACCGGAGGCGGACTATCCTTTATGCATCTGCCGCCTCTACGTAAGCGGGGAATCCCGGGAGATTCGCCGTCTCCATGTCTGCGGGGGTTGATATGCAGTCATTCGAGGCCATGATGTCCTTCCTGGTTTTCACCTCGATAATGCTGGCCGTCATCGAAGCCGAAGGCGAGCCGCGCGGGATTGATGATTCCCTTCTCCGCCTCCAGATTGCCCAAGATGCCTGGCGCGTGCTGTACCTGCGGGGCGATTTCCGGGATTTCGGGAACGCAGGAAGCGGGCGCATACGCGCGGATATGGAATCCATCAGCAGCGAGACAAACCTTTGCGTCTTCCTTATGGGCAGTTCGAACTACACGAGCTGCCGCGGCGGCGAAAAGCATGAGTTGACCGCCTCAATTCGAAGGGCAATCATAATCGGCAATTCGCCCCGCCTCGTGACTTTCTCCCTCGGAAAGTGATATCGTCATACGACGTATCAACACGAATAAAAACATTTCCCGCGATAGCCTCGCTAATCAACAGGGGAGAGGCATCCCTACAAAATGCCTGGGGCTTGGTTTTGTTATGATAATAGAACCTTCAACGCGCAGCGAACTTGTCTCATACCCGATTCGGGATATCGTCCAGGAGGCAAAGGCCCTGGAAAAGAAAGGCACGAAGATGATTTATCTCAACATCGGCGACCCGGCCCCCTTCGGTTTCCGGCCCCCGCAGCATATCCTCGATGCCGCGGCGGATGCGCTGAAGCAGAACTATTCGGGATATGCGCCTTCAGAAGGCGACCCGGAGCTGCGTGAAACGGTGGCCAAATACGAGCATGTCTCCAAGGAAGACGTATTCATCACATCGGGCCTCAGCGAGGGCATAGACTTCCTTTTCCAGGCGATGGTTGACCCCGGGAGGAACATACTGCTTCCTGTACCGACCTACCCGCTGTACCTCACCAAGGAGCGCATCAGCTACGGTACAGTGGACTTCTACAGATGCGACGAGAAATTCGAGCCGGACCTTGAAAGCCTCCGGAGGAACATAAACAAGTACACGAAAGCCCTCCTCGTCATCAACCCGAACAATCCGACTGGCGCAGTATATTCCAGGAAGACGCTCCAGGGGATACTCGATATCGCCGGGGAGCACAAGCTCCCGATTATCAGCGACGACGTCTACGACCAGATGGTTTTCGACGGCGAGATGACCCACATGCGCGACATCTGCAAGGATGTGCCGGTCGTATGCGG
>JAGVPF010000086.1 GCA_020052325.1 archaeon | reverse complement strand
GAGCAGAACCCAACGCCGAATTCTTCAGCCATCGCCTTCGCTTTCTCCACCGTCCGGTTCGCAATAGTGACCCGCGCCCCGTTTCCAAGCAATGCCACAACAGCCGCCCTCGCCGCTCCCCCAGCCCCGAGCACAAGCGCGTTCTTCCCCTTTATCGCGACGCCATTTGCGATGAATGATTCTGAGACGCCGTGCGCATCGGTATTATGCCCAATCGCCCGTCCGCCTCTAAACAGCACGGTGTTCACGGCTCCAATCCTGGCCGCAATCGGGCCGGCCTCGTCCACAATCCCGATGATGTCCTTGAACGGGGATGTGACGTTCATGCCGGAGATGCCCATGCGCCGCGCGATGTCCAGCCCGTCTTGTGCGCTGTCCGCGGCAATCCTGACATAATGGGCGTCCAATCCGAGCTCCATGAACGCGGCGTTGTGCATCTGGGGGCTCCGGCTGTGGAGGACTGGTTTTCCAATAACCGCAAATATATCCGGCCTGTCCTTCCCACCCATATCAGAGCCCCTTCAAATCCTCCATCAACTTTTCCAGCCTGGCCTTATCCATCTGCCCGGGCGCCGTTTCCTTTCCGGATAATTCGGAGGCATACGTAAAAACTCCGCCAAGAAGCGGCGCCACGACCCGCGTCAGCCTCCCCATGTCCCCCATGCCTATGACAATCAGCGGCCTTCCCAAATCCAGAAGGCCCAAGAGCCTGGCATTGTCCTTTTCGGAGTTCGCCATGCAGGCGATTTTTGCAATGTCGGCATCGCTCTGGAAGCACCATTCGGCTATCTGCCTCAGCTCCTCCGAAGGTGGTGTCTTCTTGTAGTTGTGATACGATACTATGACCTTGCATCCCTTTTCCCGGGCCTTGGCCGCAATCGCGCTCTTGAAGGCGTCTTCGGATTCGACCTCGATATCCACATAAGCCGCCCCGCTCTCTATCGCATTCAATAGGGCGTTCCTGCGGTGTTCGTCATCGCGGATTCCTGGCCTGCATGTCGCTATCAGCCGGAGCGGCAGGGAGAAAATCCTGCGGATATTGGCCGCGCTAAGCTCGCTGGGTTCCATGGCATCCATCCGTATCTCGGCAAGCTCAAGGCCTTCAAGCGCCTTTATGCACCCCTCTGCGGTGCGCTCGGCTATGCTAACACATATCATCGACAACCGCCTCCATTTCCTCAAGTCCGACATCGGCCATTACCGCGCTGCCGATTCTTTCGAGCAGGACCATCCTGATTTTCGCCCCGAACCTTTTCTTGTCCTTCCTTATCGCTTCGAGCACTTCGTCCTTCTTTGCCCCGAGCGCGGTCGGGAGCCCGATTTCCTTCAGAAGCGATTCGAGCCTCTGCGCCTCTTTGGCTTCAAGACCGGCTTTTTTCCCTGACAGCCCTGCGGCCGCGACCATGCCTATGCTGATTGCTTCCCCATGCGGCATGCCCGTCGCCTTCTCAATCGCATGCCCCACCGTATGGCCGAAATTGAGCTTCATCCGCTCCCCCCTCTCGCTCTCGTCCGCGCTGACGGCCTTCATCTTCACCTGGAGCGAATCATGCACCACCTTCGCTATGGCCGTCCTCTGGAGGCCGGATGCCTTCTTCCAGTTCCCCTCGAGGTAGGACAATAGCGGGGCATCGCCAATCGCTGCGGCCTTCACCGCTTCAGCAAATCCGTTCCTCATCTCCTCCTTCGGGAGCGTCCGGAGAAGGTCGAAATCGCACAGGCAGAACCTGGGCTGCCGGATTGTGCCGATTATGTTCTTGTATCCCTTGAAATTAACCCCGTTCTTCCCGCCCACGCTAGCATCGACCTGCGCAAGCAGCGTGGTGGGGACGAAACCGAAAGGCACGCCCCTCATATATGTGGATGCGGCAAAGCCCGTGATGTCGCATACTATCCCTCCGCCCACTCCAACGATGAAGGAGGAGCGGTCGATTTCAAGCTCAAGCAGCCTTCCGAACACCTCGCCTGCGGTTTCCAGCGTCTTGCTGCCCTCGCCCGGGCTTATTTCGATGATGTCGAAGCCTTTGAGCCGCTCCCCGTGCAGGCGCCGGACGTTCGAATCCGTTATCACGACGACATTGCCTGCGCCTTCGCAATAGCCTTTCAGGTTGTCGATTGATTCCCCGAGGGCGATTTTGCACGAGCCGCTCTGGGCCTGCAGCGTCATGATCCTCATTTCATCCCCCCCATCCAGCCATGCAGCGCGCGCACCTTCCCAATCATCAGCGAGAACTGAGGCGGCGTCATCGCCTGCTCCTTGTCGCTCATCGCTTCGGCCGGGTTCCGGTGCACCTCGACTATCAGTCCGTCGGCGCCGCAAGCCACAGAAGCCAGGCTCATGGGCGTTATGAGGCTGAGCCTTCCGGTCCCGTGCGTCGGGTCGGTGATGATAGGCAGGTGAGTGAGTTCCTTTACTGCCGGGACCGCGCTCAAATCAAGCGTGTTCCTGGTGTAGGTCTCGAAGGTCCGGATGCCGCGCTCGCAGAGAATTACGTCCGGGTTCCCCTCGTTCAGGATGTATTCCGCGCAGTTGAGCCATTCCTCGAGCGTGGAGTACATCCCGCGCTTGAGCAGCACGGGCTTGTTGGCCTTCCCGACCTCCTTGAGGAGGGAGAAATTCTGCATGTTCCTCGCCCCTATCTGAAGGACATCGGCGTATTCGCACACCCATGACACATCCCTCGTGTCGATGACCTCGGTGACTATGGGCAGGCCTGTCTCGTCTCTCGCCTTTTCGAGAATCTTGAGGCCCTTGAGCCCCAGCCCCTGGAATGCGTATGGCGATGTGCGCGGCTTGAACGCCCCGCCGCGCAGCATGTCCGCTCCCGCTTCCTTGACGGCGCGCGCCGTCTCAAGCGTCTGTTCCTCGCTCTCCACGCCGCACGGGCCGGCTATCACCGTGAACCCAAGCCCGACCTTCACATCGCCAATGCGAACTACCGTCCTTCCGCTGCCATTCAACGCGGCCAACTTCAGATTTTTCATGATCATCACAACCATCCTCCGTCAGTTTCAAATTTTTATATCAATGACTCTGGGTGTCAAGCGCATCAGGAAAACCACCCGGGGAGAAAAAAGGCTTATTCGTGGTTCTCCTGATATCGATAGCTAAAGCTAAAAAATGCGAAGAAGGCGCCACGCGCGGGCGCGCTTGTTTTTGCTTCAGCCATCGTCATCTGAACCACATTATTACACTAATTAATAGTATATAAGCATGAAAATGTTTATAAAACGCCGTATCATGCCCAGAGGCGGCATCAGGCGCCTGCCGCAGCAAACCCGCGGCGGCAAATCCGGCCGATCCCGCGCGCTGCCCTTCCCGGCTCACTTCTGTATCTTGAAATCCGGCTCAATCCTGCGCCAGTCGTTGTTCATGAACTGCCAGAGCTGCTTCATTGTCGAGTCGTACACGAGGTTGTTCTTTGACGCTATCTCCTTGGGGCGGTCGATTTCAATCAGCGGGAAGCGCCTCATCCAGTCAATCTGCTCCCGGAACATGTTGCGCTCGATGACATAGATGCGGTTCCGCTCCTTCTTGACGTTCTCGCACCAGGCTATCACCTTGTCTATCTCTTCCTTCGTGACCATGCAAGTCACTCTCGGCCCGATTTAATAAGATTTTCCCATCCTATACGGTATAATGGCAGAACCGACCAGGAAAGCCGCATTGAAGGATGCCCCGGCGCCAAAGGCAAAGAAACTCCCCGCTCTTCCCCCAATCGTTCCTTCCGCAAAGAAGGAAGGGCAGAATATTGCCGCCCCCATCCAAATGCCAAAGCCTGCAACTCCTGCATCCCCTGCTATTGCAAAGAAACCTGAAGAAACGGACGATTTTGCCGAAATAATCTCCCAGCCGGTCTCAGGCGCCTGGGACTTTCTCCAAACGGGCTACCCGTCCGTCTACCTGTCGCTTCTCAAGCTGAATCTGGCCCGCAACTCGCTTTACTTCATTTCTATTGTGGCGCTTTTCGGGATATCGTTCGGCATCGTGCTGGCATTTCCCGGATACGCTACCGGTTCCCCGCTTATTTTCTGGGGCGCAATGCTGTTCATAATGCTCGCCGGCTTCGCGCTCATCCTCTGGATGGTGCAGACGTTCGAGTCCGCGGCCTATATCCTTATCGCTCAGAAATTTGCCAAAAAGCCCTATTCGATGATTGGCGCCCTTAAAAGCGCCAGCGGGCCCACCCTCAAATATTCTTTCCTCGACCTGCTGCTCAGGCTGCTTGTTTTAGTTCCCGGCCTCCTCCTGTTTCTGCTCCCGTTCGGCCTCCAGATGGCGACTGGAATGAGCGCGATTCTTGCGCCCGGGCTGGTTTTCGCATACATCGCCTTCCTCGTCTATTACTTTTTCGCGAACATGGCATACGAATTCCTCGTGCAATTCTGGAGGTACGGCTTCCTGATGGAGGGGCTCGGGGTGGTCGCTTCGCTGAAGCGGGCGCTCGCGCTTATCCGAAGCCGCCCAATTGAAACATTCGTATTCGACCTCGTATACCTCGTGGTATCCCTCATTTTTTCCATCCCGTCATTCGTTTTCGGGGTTGTCGCATACTTCGTGCTGATGTTCGTCCAGCTGGTATCGCTCATGGCGCTCGGGATGCTGGGCTACGCTGTATACATCGCCGTAGCGCTCCTCCTCTCGATTGTGGGGATAGTCTTCAGCTCGATGATGGAGGCCGCCTGCAGGCCGCTCCACTACCTGTTCTGGAAGGGGATTGTGGAAAAGTCGAAGAAATGACGCACAGGTAGAAAAATCAGCGGACACGCGAGGAAAGCTCGTCGAAGAATTTCTTCGTCCGCCTTCCCCAGGCATCCTTGTCTTTGATTATGCCATTATCATCGAATAAGTCCTGGACTGATGCGAAATAGAGCGCCTCCCGAAGAAGGGGCATCCGAAGCTCGACCGCCACGAGGCGCAGCTGCTCGACAGCCCTCGCCCCGCCAAGCGGCCCTGCCGAAACACCGCATATCCCGAGCGGTTTGCCTGCGTATTCCTCGTAGATTGAATCGAGCATTAACTTCAGCTCGCCCGGGTACCCGTGGTTGTATTCCGGGGTCACGATAATCAGCGCGGCTGCCTTCCTGATTTTTTCAGAATACCTTTTTGCAGGCGGGGTATTGCACGTGTTGTCTGTGGCTGTTCGTGAAAATTCCCTGACATCCAGGATTTCGCTTTCAAAACCGGCACTCTTTGCCTCGGAAAGGATGTACCTGGCCACCTTCTCCGATTGCCTTCCTTCCCTCCCTGTTCCAAGAATTATCGGGATATACATGAATCCACCTGCACCGCCTAGACCGAAATCCTGGCGAACCTCGCCTCGGCCTCCTTCCAGTCCAGGCTCTTGAAGAACGCGTTTATGTAGTCGGCCCTTTTCAGCCCGTAGTCGGTCATGTAAGCGTGCTCGAAGACGTCCATTACCAGAATCGGGGCGCAGCCCGAGGGGTGCCCGACATCGTGCTCGTTAATCCACATGTTGAAGAGGCGCTTTCCCGCAAGGTCGTAATACAAGACGACCCAGCCTATGCCGCGCATCGCGCCTGTGGCCCGAAAATCCTTCTCCCAGTTTTCGAGCGAGCCGAATTCCCCCGCGAGCGATTTTGAAAGGTTGGGGGCCGATTCCGGCTTCGGGCCGCCCTTGGCCATGTTGCCGAAATACAGCTCATGCAGCCTCAT
>JAGVPF010000022.1 GCA_020052325.1 archaeon | reverse complement strand
TTTGGGCGAGAACCAAGCCGCGTTCGTGCATGTCGATGCCTCAAACTGTTCGGTCACGCCCGTCCTGAACGGGAAGGAGGGGATGGCGCTCTTCATGAGAGGGCAGGTTGTCCTGGATAACCTGAACCGGGGGGAAAACGAGCTATCGGTTAGATACAGCGGCACCCCCGGCGAGGAATTGAGGCTCTCCCTCATCAGTCCGGAATGGGTGAAAATCATTACGCGCAAGATCGCGGATGAATCGGAGAAAATTGAAACGTTCGCCTTCAACGCGCAGGGGAAGGGGCAAGCGACTGCCGCAAAGTCCGGCGGCGAGGGGGACCAAGCACTCGTATCCGTAACTGGCGGCGCGGGAGCGCCGCTTGAGATGCTTAAATGCAGCGACGCCCTTAAGAGGTTCGGTGCCACTGCCATGCTCAGGGAGGCGATGGAGAGGGGAGAGGATATCGGATTTGCAGAAAGCGCCCTAAATGAAGCTCTTTCGGACAAGGACATGGATTCTCGGACCGCTGCAGCGCGGCTGCTCTCATCATTCTACGGGAGGAAGAGGATGTGGGTGGACATCAATAAGATGCTCGAACATGCGCGGGGGGACGTGCGCTCTTCGGTATTGGGCAAGCTGGAGGATTTTGCCGGGGACTTCGACATCCGCGCCGACATCCCGAACGTCATCAAAGCCCTCGATTACCATGATTTCGAGGTGAGGGCGGCAGCGGCAGGTTTCTTCGAGAAGGCCTCGGCAAAGGGGATAGACATCTCCTTCGCCATACCCGGCCTAAAGAAGGCTGCCATTTACGGCGATGAACGCGTGAAGGAGAAAGTCGGAAACGCCCTCAAGGCGCATGAATTCCGGAAAGAGCCCGGGCGGCGCTGCACGCATTGCTTCGACTGCGAGACGGGCCTTGGCATAATAAGCGAATCGAAATGCCTGGAGGATTTGGCCTTGATAATCAAGTCCATTTCCTGCTGCGGCGGGGACGTAACGAACAGGGTTTTCCGGTGCTCCGGATGCGGCAAGCATTACCTCTCAACCTACTTCGATCATTCTGATTCCGGCCACGGGCAGTTCTCCATTTCGTTGATAGGCAAGGAGGATGCGGAACGCATCGCTGCGGAATTCAAAAAATGCCCGAAACCCGAATGGCGCCTCTGCAAATGCGAGGTCCATATGGGATATCTGAAGGAAGAGCGCGTTCCCATTAAGGGCGAGCTGAAATACTCGGTTGAAGACAAGGATTAGGCGCTCCCTTCCAGTTGGGCGCCCCGTTCCTGATGGGCAAATCAGCCTTTTTTTCCTTCTTTCCCGGCCGTCCCGCCAAGGAATTTACCGCGTATTTTCCCGGCCGCATATGCCTCGCAGTTCACGCAGGAATCATCAGGCATCTGTTTTTCGTTAATCGGTTTTGACCCAGAAAACGGGTCCGGGGGCAGGTTCTCGGGGTCGGCCCCTATCGCGTGGAAGAGCTTTTTCGCGTACTCTGGGTCGGTTGGGACTTTCGGCCGCTCGATGACGACCCGGATGCGTGAGCCTCCCTTGCCCGGCTTTGCGGAAACGACTTCCCACCGGTCCTGCTCATATAGGAGGCAGTCCCGGCAAAGGGCCTTTCCGTGCATGATGAACGCCCTTCCCGGAAGCGTCCCGCCGCAGCGCTCGCACTTCTCGTCGATGCGGATGGGTGCGAGGATGCGCTCCTTCTTGAGCTGGGCCTGGAGCATCGCCGCGTCTGCGGTTTCTGGCGAGCCGCTGCAGAACGGACATGCGTAGATGGCGTCGCCGCATCGCCGTATGTGGCATTTCACGCAGTCGATGCATCGTGGCGCCTGGGACTGCAGGAGGCAGTCGTTGCAGTACATGCCGCCGTCGGAGCCTGCAAGAAGTTCGGCCTCGCGGCCGCAGCGCGCGCAAAAAGAGCCCATATGACAGGATAATGCTCCGAAGGTATTTTACATATGTCACATCGACCGCAGGCGCTTCACCCGGTCATCAATCGGGGGGTGGGTGGAGCCCAAAAAGCCGATTTTCTGCGGGAACGGATTCGAGAAGTATAGCGATGCAGTCGTGTCGTTTGCCGCCCTTGTTGGAAGGCCTGCATTCCCGATTTTCGTAAGCGCGCTTGCCAGCCCTTCCGGGTACCTGGTGATGCGCGCGCCGTTCGCATCTGCAAGGTATTCGCGCTCCCGCGAGAGGGCGAATCTTACCAGCTGGGCGAAAATCGGCGCAAGAATCACGAGGAAAAGCGCAATCAGTATCAGCGGGCCGCCTCCGCCGCGGTCCCTTCTCCCGCTTCCGCCGTAAAAGAGCATCCTCCAGGTGAAATCGCCCATGAGGGCTATCGCCCCGACGAACACGATTGCTATCATCGAAAAGCGGATGTCGAAATTCGCGATGTGGGATATCTCGTGCGCAACCACGCCTTCGAGCTCCTCGCACTTCAGCATCCCAAGAAGGCCGGTCGTGACCGCCACCGATGCGTGCTTGGGGTCGCGCCCGGTGGCGAACGCGTTCGGCGAGGGGTCCTCTATGACGTAAAGCCTCGGCATCGGAATCTGCGATGCGAGCGCAAGGCCTTCGACGACGTTGTACAGGAATGGGTATTCCTCGCGCTTTGCCTCTTTGGCCCCGCTGATGGCCAGGATAATCGAATCCCCCTGGAAATAGACGATGAGGGCATAGAAAAGCAAGCCGAAGAATCCCAGCACCGGGCCGCAGAGCCCGATGTCGAATATGTAGGATATGGCGAATGCTACAGCCATGAAAAGAAAGAACATCGCGGCGACTAGGATAAGCGAATTCCGCTTATTCGCATCGGCCGCGTCAAAGAAACTGATTCGCTGCGCCATTTTGATGTCAGCATCCGGTCTTCGGAGTCCGCCTCACTCGAACTTGACCTTCGGCGCCTCTTTCTCGGCCTGCGGGACCTCGAAATACGGCTTGCCCTTGAAGCCCATCATGCCGGCTATAATCGAGCTCGGGAACATCTCGGTAGCGTTGTCATACTCCAGGACGGAATCGTTGTACGCCGTCCTGATGTACGCTATCTTGTTCTCCGTGCCTGCAAGCTCCTCCTGGAGGAGCTTGAAGTTCTGGCTCGCCTCCAGCTTCGGGTAGTTCTCGGCGACCGCGAAAAGCGATTTCAGCGTCTGGCTCAGCATGTTGTTGGCCTTTGCGCGCTCCTCGACCGACCCGGTCATTATCTGGGCGCGGTATTTCGTTACGTTCTCGAGCGTGGTCTTCTCGTGCTTCATGTAGCCCTTGACCGTCTCGAGCAGGTTCGGTATGAGGTCATACCTCCGCTTCAGCTGCACGTCTATCTGCGCCCAGGCGTTGTCGACGCGGTTACGGAGCGTGACAAGCCTGTTGAATGTCATGACGACATAGACCAGGAGCAGGAAGCCCAACGCTACGACGCAGAGCAGGACCGGCAATAACCCTATACCAAGTAGCAATTCTTCTCCAGCCATTTAGTATTTCACCGCTATCAGCTACGCAAAGAGAATTTTTAATGGTATTATCATGCGCTGCGGGGCCCTTCGCCTTCGCGCGGCAGGGCTGGCTGGTAATCCGCCTGCTGGCGAATGACGACTTCAAGGTCTACTGCGCCGGATGCCGCCATGGCGCCGAGCTCGCTCTCGATTGAGCGTGCAAGCGCGCTGCGGAACAGATGGGCCAGCGCTGACGAATGCGGGGAGATTTTCACGACCGCCTTCCCTTCGCCGTCGTTATAGAGCGTCACCATGCCAACGACCTCGGCCCGGCGCTTGTTTTCCTTATGGAGGAACACTTCGAAGAAATCGGCTATGTTCAGGCCGGCATGCGGCTCGGTCTGGAGGTCCTTGTCGCATTTTAGGCCGCACGCATCCAGCTCCTTGGCAAGGGCGCGGAAAATGCCGGTTAGCTTTGCGCTATCCGGAACGTGGACCCATATAGGATGCCGGTCGATGCTTTCCGCATGCGGTTCCGCGAGCGGCTCCGCCCTCTGCGCCCGCCTCGCCTCTGATGCCACCGCTGCCAGCGTGATTACTTTTCCTCTTGCCATAATAGTATTTCAAACCACACTATTTTTAATTCATAAACAGGGGCAGCATGTGGAGGAACGATGACGTTCGGGTACTTTATTACCTGAACGCGAAATGGAGCCATGGCATCCATACGGATAGTGGAGGAGAGGGAAAGGGGGAAGATAGACTCTGTTCCAATAAGGACCGGAAAACAGGTTGACAGCCAGGGCCTGGATACCGCCCTTTCCAGACTCAGGGAATCCGGGTACGGGCCCGCTGCGGATGTCCTTCTGGCTAGAGTGAACCAGGAACAGCAGAAGATGAAGCTTACGCCCGATGAAGCGGTGGCGATTGCAGGCTATCTTCAGGAGGATTTGAGACGGATGCCTAATTGCGCACGGCTGCTCGAGACGATGCCGAGGGCCGCCGTAGAGATAGTCCGGGCGAGCCGGGAAGGGGGCGTCTCAGTGGAGGATGCCGAGGATATCGCCAGGTATCTTGCGAATTTCCTTGCGATTATGGATTTGGGGAATGCCCGAAGGTTCGATGAGAGCGTGTCGCACGTCATAGGTAGGACGTATGAGCAGATTGACTGGTCCGGAGAGAACACAAGCGCGGAGGAGCAGAGGAGGGACTGGTCCAGATACGGCGTCCCGGATTTCAAGACCGCCGAACACTACCACAATTATCTGAGGCATGCCGTGACGATGCGCTGGTTCACACGGGCATTCCAGTCGCATGGAACGCTTCCGGAAAACTACGAAGACGTGCTCAATCGCGGGGAATGACTACTCCAACCCCGCTACAAATGCCGCCCACTCCCCCTCGCTCAGGTCTACGGCGAGCTTCTTCCTCTTGGATGTGAGGCCGGACACAATCTTCACCCGCTTCCCGAGCAGCTTCGAGAGGTTCTGTATGAGCTCTATGTTCGCCTGGTTCCTCTCGGGCTCGCTAACCAGCATGACTTTCAGCCTGCCGTTCTTGAAGCTGACGGAGAATTTGGGTGAATTCGGGACCACGGTGATTTCGAGTATCATTTGTTCACCTTTATGTATGCCTGGAGGTCGTCCGAGCCCTTAAAACCGCCGTATGTCCTGCCGTTGATGACGACCGACGGGTAGGACGTTACGTTGTACTGCATTGCGAATGCCTCCGCGACCGGGCTTCCTATCTCGCCGTCGAAGGAGAACAGCTTGACATCGATGCCCGATGATGAAAGGGCGTCGCGGGCCTTGAGGATTTCCACTCCCTGGTCCCTGCAGCGCTCGCAATCCGCATTCGAATAGAAGTTTATCAGGAGGACCGAATCGTCGCCGCAAAGCGAGCGGACCTTCTGCGAAAGGAGATAGGATTCCGCCTCGACTATGAAGTATTTCTTCTTGAGCTCGGCATCATATACCCCCTTCTCGTCCTCAAGATACGTCAGCTTGTACCCGATGCGCTCGACGTCCCCATCTATGGAATCGAGCGAGGACGAGTAGACCGGGCAGAACGCGGACGAATTGCCTTCGGCCAGGAGGAGAAGCTGTATCGATGCGACCTTTTCCGAGATGTTCGACACATCATCCGAAATCGAGCGTATGTTCGCCTGGTCGATGAGCGTGCCTATGTATATGCCCACCAGGAATATGGCAAGCGAGATGGCGAAGGCGGCCGCATAAATCGGGACGCTGACTGTCCGTTTCATAGGTTCACCAGGAATACTGCTCCCTTTTCAGCTCCTTGAAAAGGAAAAGGACGTTGTAGCCCACCATGATATACCAATAGAATATGAGGAACGAGGCGAGATAGCGGAGCTTGACCTTCTCGTTGCCATAGCTCTGGACCGCGAGCCAGAGGAAGAATGTCGAGGTGAGGATTACGATGGTGCCTACGAAGGTGACGAACGTGACGTCCATCCCCATGGCGTCGAACCAGATATACTGGACGTAGTACGGGGTCGTCAGGACAGAGTAGGCGAGCAGGCCTAGCAGGAGGAAGAACGCTGTGAGGGCTGCGAAGTTGAGCGGTACGAAATACATGCCGAAGTCGCCGTATTCCGGCCTTATCATGTGGCGGTATTTCCAGTAGTTCCTTATGCCGCCCCTCTGCCAGCGCACGCGCTGGGATATCAGGTCCTTCATGTTGTCGGGGGGCTCGGTGTAGACGTCGGCTGTCATCGAGCTCCTAATCTTGAAGTTCGCCGCCTGTATCCGGAGCGCGATTTCCTGGTCCTCGACCAGGTTGTGCTCGTCGAAATAGCCGATTTTGTCGAACACCTCGCGCCGGAAGAGCGAGAACGGCCCCGGGGTCACCGGCACCGAATCGATGAAGCTGAGTAGTTTCCTCGAGAAGAGTATCATCAGGTACTCCACGCGCTGGAACTCCTTTAGCCAGGAGCCGCTTTCGCGGATTTTCACGGCTGGCGTCACGGCCATGACGTCCTTGTCGCTGAAATAAGGGATGAGTTCGCGGATTGTGTTCCTTGTGACGTACGAATCCGCATCCATGGTGGCGACAAGCTCGCCTTTGGCCTTCTTCAGGCCGAAATTCAGCGCGGCGCCCTTGCCCCCGTTCTGCTTCGTGAACACGTGGAGGTTTTGGCCCTCGAAGGCTTTCGCGACGCGGTATGTGTTGTCGGTGGAGCCATCATCGACGATTATCAGCTCCAGCCTGTCTTTCGGATAATCCAGGTCGAGGAGCGTGCGGATTGACGGGACGATGTATTTCTCCTCATTATAAGCCGGCATCACGATGGAGACCAGCGGCGTCCAGCCCGTGCGCTTCAATGGCTTGTGGTAGTCGTTCCTGTGCTTCAGGTAGAGCAGTATGAATACGTTGAGCGAGAAGAGCGAGAAGAACGCTATCAGGTAATTCAACGAAGTGGCGATGTCTACCATGGATGTTTACCTTCGGTGATAGTATCGGAAAGAGTATTAAATGACCCCTGTCCGCCTCGGGATGAACCATTATTTATGCCGAAAACGCCTACCCCCACCACTGCCCGATGAAGTAAATCCGAGAATCGTCTTTTGAAAAAATCGGGGAGTGGCAGAGAAACGCCGCCGGGTAGTAGTCTGGGGTGATGTCGTGGTTGTCCGTCCCGTCCGCATTCATCGAATAGATGTCGTATTTCCCCTCGTCGCCTGCCGCCGCCACTACGTAAAGTATCTTTCCCCCCGAATGCGACCAGCTTGCGAGGCCTTGCGCGTATCCCGTGCTTGTCAGGCGCGCCTCCCCGCTGCCGTCGGAGCCGATTGTGAATATGTTGTAGCCGCCGTTGGCCGTGTCCGGATTTTCCAGCCTTTCGAAGACTATCTTCGCCCCGTCCGGACGCAGGCGCGGGTCGTAATCCCCGACTGGGAGATTGGCGGTGCCCCAGCGCCCGGAATCAGCCGGGCTGGTGATGCGCAGGGGCGTAGTCCCGTCGTCTTTTATGGTCCATACCCGGAAGTCAGAGGTGAATGTTATCCTGTCCCCGGCCCAGTCGATGTCGGCATCATGCGAACCGGAGTCGTACAGCTTCCGGGCGTTGCCGCCGTCCGAATCCATCACGTATATGTCCAGGTCCTCATCATCGCCGCGCATGGAAAGGAAGGCGATTTCGCTTCCGTCGGGAGACCATGCCGGGTAAAGGTCCCAGTATGCGTTGTCCGTGATTCTCTGCAAACCGCTGCCGTCGACTCTGACTACGAATATTTCGGCGGCATCATCGCTTGCGCCAATTGGCTTCTGGGCGAACACAAGATGGCTGCCGGCGCTGTTCAGCCGGAGCGCCGAGGCGTACAGCTCACCGGAGGAGCCGTATACCAGCCTCGTCCCGTTGGTTGCCGGATTCAATTCATAGATTCCCCAAACGCCCTGGTGAGGCACGTTTTTTACGGCAGGCGTTGATGTTGTGTTTGCCTGGAAGGAGCCGGCATTCGCAGGCGGCGCCGGCTGGCTGCAGCCAGCCAGCAGGATGAGAATGGCGATGAATGATGCGATTGCCAACCTGGGTTTCCCTTTTTCAGCCATGCCACTGAATCCGGGGGATAATTAAAAAAAATAGCGCCTTTCCTCAGAGGAGCAGGAGGCTCTTTGCAAAGAGCATCGCGAGCACCATGCCAAGCAGGATGAACGGGATGAACGGCGGGAGCTTGGTGTAAACCCAGACCTCGCCCACCTTCGTCTTCTTGAGCCGGGCTATCTCATCCTTTGTCATGAGGCGGGGTATCTTGTAGCGCTCGACCATGTCCTTGTTCATCACTTCGAGGGCAAGGACGTCCTCGGGCTCGAGCTGCGAAACCGGGAGCTCCTCGGCAAGCATCTGGTTCAATGACTCCCGGAACATCATGAAGAAGACGGTCGCGAAAATCGAGATTGTCACGAACGCGAAGAAGACCGGCGAGAAGAGGAACGAGTTGATGAAGAACCATGCGAAAAGCGCGTATGGGATGAGGACGAGCGCGTAAAGCAGCTGGGGCTTGGCTTCGACCTGCGTCAGCTTGAAGCCGAAATAAAGCAGCACGTACAGCGCGAAGAGTATCCCGGAGAAGATGAACACCGAGAAGATGAACGGCAGGTTGAACGGCAGGCCGGCGTAGCTCGGGTGGATGGGGAGCAGCAGCATGATGGCCGCGAGCACGAAAAGGTCCGCCCCCCCAAGCTGGCCGACGCGGTAGAAGAGGTATCCGATTGCCGAAAGGAACACGGTTATGCCAAGCGAGAACATGAAAAGCGTCTCGTCGTAGAACACAAGGTTCACGATGAACGCGAGTGCCAGGAACGCGAAGAGCAGCCGGTCGGGTATGTTCTTCTTGTTGAAAACATCGTAATAGGCGGCTACCGAGGTGCCCAAGAAAGCGAGGATTATGCGCACCGCCTCTCCGGGCATGGTTATCTGGCCGAAAATGACATCTTCTAACATATCAATACCTCAAATGAAACAATAATGTCTGGAAGCCTTTAAAGAATGCTATTTTTCCCCATGCACCCCATACGAGGCAACTTTCTCAGCCAGGGCGCCGAGGGGCTCCGGAACGCCCGCGCGGGCAAGGACCGTGCGCATAAGGCTGATGTCCTCCACCCTGAAGCATTTGAGTGCGAGCGATGCCGCGATAAACAGCGCGCCGGAAAGCCCTATCAGGAGGCCGAGATATGCAAGGTAAATGGCCTTGGGGAGGTACTCGCCCGCACCCGCCTGGGCGATGATTGCGGATGCGGCATCCGAAACCATGGGCTTGATGAAAAACACGGCAAGGAGGACGATTACCATGGATAGGAGCAGCTTGTATGCCTCTGGCGGATTACTGAACCCTATCAGCTTCATCGCATAGTGGTTGAGCAGGAACGTGCCCAGGATGAAGCTCGCGACCGAGGCAGCGGCCGCCCCGGCCATCCCGTAAACCGGGATGAGGAGCAAATTGAGCGCAACATTCACGATGCCGCATGCCGCTGCGACCTGGAGCTCGATTTTGACAAGGCGCATGGCTGTGAGGGCTAGCGAAACCACGAACGAGAACGATGCGAAGACGAGGCCAATGGTGAACAGGGCCATCGATGCCGCGCCTCCGGAATATTCGGAGCCGTAAAACACCGTAAGCATGTCGCCGGAGAATGCGATCATCACCGCCGCGACAGGCAGCGTTATGAAAAGGGACCAGCGTTGCGCTGTCGCCATCACCTCCCGCATGCCTTCAAGGTCGTTTTTCCCGGAAAGGCGGGACACGAGCGGGAGGAAGATGCTTCCGACAGAGCCCGGGAAGACCATCAGGACGGATGAAAGGGTTATTGCCATGGAATAGACGGCCACCAGTGTTGAGGAGGAGGAGGGCTCGGCGATATAGCCGAGTATGAGCTTGTCCGAAGAAGCGATTATCGTGGAGAAATACTGCACGACCGCGACGGTCAGGCCCAGCGGGATTATTTCGGAGAAGAGCTCCCGCCTCTCAAGCCCCCGGTCCCCATGCATCGATGCGGCCGAGCGGAATACCGGGATGCAGGAGCCGGCAAATGCCAGCAGGAACGAGAGGACGAAGCCTGCGCAGATTGTCATGACCGAAGGCCCGAAGGCATAGAACAGCAGGGCGGTAATCACGAGCTTGAGGAGGTTCTGCAGGTTCTGGTGGAGCTGCGAGCCCCGGATGTCCGCGATGCCCTGCAGGTAGAGGTAGTTCAGCCGGAAGAGGTTGCCGAGCAGGATGTAGACGGAAAGGATTCGTATCGCATCGGGGAGGCTGGCGTTATTGTAGATGTGCCCGATGCTGTCGGCCTGCCAGAAAAGCACGGCCATTATTATCAGCGAAAGGAGGGTGAGGAACCTATAGCTGATGGAGAGCAGGTCCCGGATTTTGCCCCTTTCACCCTTGCCCTCGAAATATGGCACGTAGCGCGTGAAAGCGCCGGAAATCCCGAGGTCGCTGAAAATCCATATGAGGGACATTACGCTGAGCGCAAGGTAGAACGTGCCTATGTCCTCCTGCGAGGCCGCGCGCGCGATAAGGACTACGTATGCGAACGAGACGAGCTTGAAGAACGCGCTCCCGAGCAGGCTCCAGAAGCTGCCTCTTGCAACCTCCTTGGAATGCTGCGAGAGTTCTGCCATTTTGTGACCTGAGGTTGCTGGTTGTCTCCTCCCGCTAGGGGTAATGCCTGATGAGCAGGTCCACTCCCTGCTCCAATGCGGTCTTGGCCCGGAAGCCGAGCCCTGTTGCCGCCTTTTTTGTGTCCGCCTGCGTATGGGCGACATAGTTCTTTATCGTGTTCGGGCGGTATTCGGGCTTTATACCGGTCTTCAGTTTGGAGTTGAGGAGGGCGACCACTTCGTTCAGGGAGGCACTTCTCCCGGTGCCCACGTTGAAGACGTCCGTCCCGTCGAATTTGAGCGCGAGCACGTTCGCCTCCACGACATCATCGACGTATATGAAATCGCGCGTCTGCGAGCCGTCCCCGAGGATGATTGGCGCCTTTCCCGCCTTCATCTCCCAGAGGAACTGCGTCACAAGGTTGGCGTATTTGCCTTTTGCGCGCTCGTTCTTGCCATAGACGCTGAAATAGCGCAGGCCGGCGCTTTTGACCCCGTAGAAATCGCTGTAGAGCCTCGCGATACGCTCCATCGAAAAGCGGCCTTCGGTATAGAAGTCGGTCGTCTTGATTTCCATGGCCTCGTGGTGCGGGGGCGCGTTGCCGTTGTAGAGCGAGCTGGATGACGCGTACACGAGCCTGCATGGGTTTTTCCGCACGAACTCGAGCACGGATATCCATTCGTCGAGAACCTTTGCCGTAAGATGCGGGTTCTCCTTGTACATCGGCGATGAGGAATAGATGCCGTCATGGATTATGGCGTCGAATTTTTCCCCGAGCTCTCCGATTTCGCCCGCGCTTTTTTTGATGACCCTGATTTTCCCTTTGATCGCGCCTATGTTGCTTTCAACCCCCGTGTGCATGTTGTCGAGGCATATGACCTCGTGCCCGTCCCGGACAAGGCGCTCGGAGATGTTCGAGCCGATAAAGCCCATCGCTCCTGTAACGAGTATCTTCATTGTCATCAACCCTGAAATAGGATGTGAATCCTCAGTTTCGGTTTAAAACCCTAGTCAATCCCGTGGAATGGCAGGCTCATCATCCTGCGGCCCGCTCGTATGCGCGCGCATAAGCGCCCACCATGGTATCCAGGCCGAACATCTTGCTGCGTTCCTGTGCTGACGACCGCATCCTGCGTTGATTGGCGCTGGAAGAGAACGCGAGGGCCATCTTCGCGGCCAAATCGTTTTCATCCCCGGCTTTGAAGTAAAGGGCGGCATCACCTAGCACCTCCCGCAGGGGCGGGATGTCGGATGCCAGTATCGCTGAGGATGAGGCGAGCGCTTCAATCGCCACGATTGAGAGGCCTTCGAACCGCGATGGGATGACGACGAGGTCCGCATGATGCATGAGCGAGTATTTCTGCGGTGCGCTGACAGGCCCAAGAATATGGAAGCGTTTTGACAGGCCGTGCATGGAAGCGAAATCCTGCATCTCGCTTATGTATGCCTTGTCCTCGGGCGGGCCGGCGACATGCAGATGCGCGTTCCGAAGGCCCGCGTGTACCAGGGAGTGAAGTACGGCATCGAACCCCTTCTGCCTCCAGATGCGGCCGATGGACAGGAGGTTCGGCCCCTCCGTCTTGTAGGGGCTTTCGCCAATGGCGGCGATGGACCTGCCGATGGCGTCCAGGTCTACGCCGTTGTGTATGGCCGTGATTTTTTTCTCCGGAAGATGGACATCCTGAACAAGCCTTGATTTGAGGTAGGCAGAGACAGCGGTTATTTCCCTGGCCGCCATTCCGGAGGCGTATTCGGCCACGTGCACCCCGTTGCGCTGTGCCCACATCAAGGGATTGAAGCCGCCATGCGATGCGTATAAATCGCCGGAATAGACATGGACGCTCATCACGGTTTTTTTCCGCAGGGCGAACGGGAGCGTTACGAACGGGTGGTGGGAATGTATTATGTCGAATCCGGACGTTTGTTTTGATAATGCGGCAGTTGCGGCTTTCAGCTGGAGGTACGGGGAGAAGAGGGGATTGTTGAAATCGACGCTGTTTGGGAGATTGAAAGGGACTATTGATGGCGAAAAACCGCGCCCTGGAAGCCGCTCAAGAAGCTGGCGGATGACCGTCTCGACCCCGCCAATCGCATCATGCTTGTAGAAAGGGCAGAGAATCCCGACCTTCATCTGCGATTACCCGCTGCCAGCTCCTCGGCTTTTTCCCCGAAGCGCTTCAGGAACACTTCCCAGGTGTAATCGCGCTCCACTTTCGACCTGCCTTCCTTCCCCATCTGCGCGCAGTGCTCAGGATCCTTGGCAAGGAGCTCCATCTTCGCAGCCATGTCCCACATGCTGTCGACAAGGTATCCATCCCTGCCGTTCGCGACCGTCTCCCTCGGGCCGCCTTCGTTCCTGGCTATGCAGGGCTTTCCTGATGCCATGGCCTCGAGGGGGACCAGGCCGTAGTCCTCGTTCACGGGCGTGTAGAGCACCGCCCTGCAGCGGGCGTACATGTCGCGCAACTCCCAGTCGCCGACATTCGTCTTGACTTCGATGTCGGGCCCGCACATCGAGCGGATTTTCTTGAGGTATGAAATGTGCTCGGGGCGCTTGGACAGCGCGCCGGTGATGATGAGTTTCCAGTTTTCCGATTCGGGTTTCCCGGCTCCGGGCTTGGGATTCTGGCGGGCTGCGAACAGCTTGAAGGCCTCGATTGCGTATTCGAGCTCCTTTTCCGGGGCGATTCGCGAAGGGTAGAGGAAATACCGGTCGAATGACTTGCATGTGAATTTGTCCGCTTCCACTCCGGGGTGCAGGACCTCCGAGCTCCTTCTCAGGTATTTGGTTATTCTTTCCTGGCTGTTCCTGCTGTTTGTGAATATGTGCTCTATTTTCGGAACGGTCCGGTTTTCGAGGAATTTGAAGGGCTGGATTGAGGACCAGAATATCAGGCGCGAGAGGGGGTTCCGCCTCTTCTGGCGCCATTCGTATAGGTCATAGGCCTCGCGGTTCGGCGTGTGGCAGTAGAATATCACAGGGGCGTTCTTGTTTCTTATCCATTCGGAGGGCGTCTGGTGCGCGTTTATTACGTCGTAATCCGCGAGCTTCGTGTTGTAGAAGTGCCAGCCGGCATCAATCGCGCCCGAGACCCTTTTTCCAAGAGGAAGGGAACGGAACGGCGTCGGCTTTGCCATCTCGATTTCCAAATTCGAGAAATCCTTGAACGTGTTCTCGGCATCGTAATTGATGCAGTGGATTTTCGCCTTGAAATGCTGGGCGATTTTGAGCACGACGCGCTCCATGCCGCCGCGTGTCTCCAGAAACGGGGTTGTCACGATGAGCTTCATTTCCCCCCACCCCCAAGAAGCAGCGCCAATCCAGGAACATCTGTGAATACCACCCTGCAGCCTTCGACCTGGATTTCGCCGGATCTTCCATTGTATGAAACCACTACCGCCAGCTTCGGCCGGTAGGCCTCTATGAAAGAGCGCATGCTCCGTTCAATCTTTCCGGGAGACGGACTGAGCTTCACCTCTATAGGTATCGGCGCTCCATCGTTTTCCAGGACGAAATCCACCTCGGCTTTGGCCTTCGTCTGCCAGTATTTCACGTTAAAGCCGAGCTTCAACAGTTCGCTAAAAACATAATTCTCGAAGAGCTTCCCCCGCTCGCTCATATCCTGCGGGAAGTCGTTGGCTATCGCATTCCGGAGGCCGGTATCGACAAAGTATATCTTCGGCTGTTTCGTGACCTCCTTCAGCTTGTTGCTGAAAAAAGGCTCGACGCGGCATATCAGATAGCTCCGCTCCATGGCATCCAAGTATTTTTTCACGGTCTGGAACGACATCCCCATGTCATTTGCAGCCTTCCCGTATACCAAAACATTCCCTATGGAATGGGACAGGTACCTGACGAACCGCTCCAGCGAGCCGATGTCGTCTATCGAGAACGTCTTGGCCACGTCTTTCAGCACCATGAGCTCATAGAGGTCCCGCAGAAGGGTTTTTTTCATATCAACCCCTTCTGTCGTGGCCACTTTGGGGTATCCGCCGTAGACCATATGCTCCCAGACAAGCCGCTTTATTATCGCTTCGGTGTGCTCTTTCTGGCTTTTCGCCCTCATGAATTCGTTGAATGAAAATGGGCAGAGCCGCATTATTGTCGCCCGGCCCACCAGCCACGAAAGGACGTCCTTTGCGAGGAGCGCCTGGGACGACGAGGTTATCCAGAGCTTCCTCCCCTTATCGGCAAGATATTTCAGCTTGCCTCCGGCATCTTTGCCGTACTGGACTTCATCCAGCACGGCCAGATCAAAGCCTTCAAGATACTGGCTCTCGAATTTCTTTATGTCTTCATCGAACAGGCCGCGGACATCCGGATCGTCGAACATCAGATAAGGGACACTCCTGCTTTTGACGAGCTCTTTGAGGAGTGTCGTCTTGCCGGCCTGCCGTGGTCCTACAAGAGCCGAAATCAGATAGGAAGAAGAGACAGTGCCGAACTTCCCGGTGATATCCCGCTCGACGTACATGGATGACGTATCTCACGCAAGGTATTTAAATATTAACTAAAATTGAACCTTAGGTTATGATTAGTATTACTTTTATTAAACTCGACTTTAATTAAAAGCGATGCAGGGCGGAATGCGTGTTACGGCCCGGTCTCCCGGAACCTTTTACGGTCATTCTTTATCTGCGACCTGAGGGCGAACCGGCCGTATGGCGTCTGCTTCACCTTCGCCCCCGATACCCCGCCCCTGTGGAATACAATCTCGTTGCCATAGAACGAAAGCAGCCGGGCGACCTTCCTTGAGCGCCAGGTTCCCCGCGCTTCGCTGCGCCGGATTCTTTTCTTCAGGTCTATCCTCCTTGAAAGCTTCGTGTTGACGATATGCACGCTTCCCGAAGGCCGCCAGTTCAGGCCGAGCGCCTCTTCTGCGGTCCTGCAGCTGAAATAGAAATTCCTGCCGCCTAA
>JAGVPF010000152.1 GCA_020052325.1 archaeon | reverse complement strand
ATCAAGGCTGCGAAAATCGCAGTTGACGATTCCATGATAATACCGCCTCCGGAACCCGAAGGGCCTGAACCAGGCAACCCGGATGTGCCATCGCCAATCGACATAATCCGGGGTCCCAATATCAAACCACTGCCCGAACTTAAGCCACTCGAAGCATCGCTTGCCAAGGAGGTGCTGCTAAAGGTCGGGGACAATATTACCACCGACCACATCATGCCCGCCGGGGCGAAAATCCTTCCGCTCCGTTCCAACGTGCCGGCCATATCCGAGTTCGTGTTCTCAAAGGTGGATGCAACATTCCCCAAACGCGCCAAAGAGAAAGGCGGAGGCGTGGTGGTGGGCGGCGAGAACTACGGGCAAGGCTCGAGCAGGGAGCATGCTGCCATCGCACCGCTCTATCTGGGCGTCCGTGCGGTGATAGCCAAGAGCTGGGCGCGCATCCACAAGGACAACCTGATGAACTGGGGTATCGTTCCGCTGACATTCGTGAATCCTGCGGATTATGACCGGATAAGCCAGGGCGACATGCTCGAGATGCCGCATCTGTGCGAGGAGCTCAAGGCTGGCAGGGATGTCACGGTTAAGATGAAGGGCGGCGACTTCAAGGCAAAATGCGAACTTACCCCCAGGGCGATAGAGATACTGCTCGAAGGCGGGCTGATACCCTACACTAAGAACAGGGGGGGCTGAAACGGATGGGCGGGCTTTGCCTTCTTTCCGTCTATCGCCGAATTTTCTTGTCCTTTGAGCCACGGTTTATAAAGACTTTTGGCGACCTATCCCCAATTCTTAATCCGCAAAGCGAGTGGCAGGTGAATGAAAATGACCAATGGAAACAAAATCAGCATGAAGGATGGTAAGCTCCACGTGCCGGACGACCCGGTTATACCGTATATAGAAGGGGACGGAGTCGGCATGGATATCACGCCGGTCATGATGAAGGTCGTGGACGCCGCGGTTCAGAAGGCCTCCGGCGGCAAGCGCAGGATACACTGGAAGAAGCTGGAGGCTGGCGAGGAATGCTTCAAGGCGAAGGGTACATATCTTCCTGATGAGACGATTGCGGCCATAAGGGAACACCTTGTGGCGATAAAGGGCCCGCTGACAACGCCGGTAGGCGGAGGCATCAGGAGCCTGAATGTCACCATGAGGCAGGTGCTCGACCTTTACTGCTGTGTCCGGCCGACAAGATGGTACGAGGGCACCCCATGCCCGGTGAAGGAGCCGCAGAAGCTCGATGTCGTGGTGTTTCGGGAAAACACCGAGGACGTTTATGCGGGCATTGAGTGGAAGGAGGGTACGCCCGAAGCGCAGAAAGTGATTGCATTCCTTGAGAAGGAGATGGGCAAGAAAATAAGGGCTGACTCCGGCATAGGCATTAAGCCCATGTCAAAGACCGGTTCCCAGAGGCTTGTTGCCGCAGCCATCCAGTACGCGATAAACAACAACAGGAAGTCCGTCACCATGATGCACAAGGGAAACATCATGAAATTCACCGAGGGTGCGTTCATGGAATGGGGCTATGCGGTTGCGAAGGGGAAGTTCGCAGACAAGGTCGTGACAGAGAAGGAGGTCGCGGACCAATACGGCGGAAAGGTGCCCGAAGGCAAAATCCTCGTCAATGACCGCATCGCGGATTCGATGTTCCAGCAGGTCCTGCTCCGGCCGGACGAGTACAGCGTCATCGCCACGCCGAACCTGAACGGCGACTACATATCCGACGCGTGCGCGGCGCAGGTGGGGGGCCTGGGCATCGCTCCGGGCGCGAACATCAATTATGTGACTGGCCACGCCCTCTTCGAAGCCACGCACGGCACGGCGCCGAAGCACGCGGGCCAGGACAAGGTGAATCCCGGCTCCATCATACTCTCCGCGGCGATGATGCTCGAGTACATGGGCTGGTACGATGCTGCGAAGCTCATCGACAGGGGGCTTGAGGAAACGATAAAACAGAAGCGCGTCACCTATGACCTCGAGAGGCAGATAGAGGGCGCGAAGCTGCTCAAATGCTCGGAGTTCGGGGACGCGATAATAGGGAATATGTGAATTCGCGTCTCATGACTCAGGGAGTTTGACATAACTTTAACCTAGGAAAAACAGGAGGAAATTTTCATGGCGAGGCGCAAAGTCAGGGAGCACGATGGGAAGAAACTCCTGGCAAGGCACATGGGACTCAGGCTTCAGTGCTGCCAGGCGACTCAGGAAACGGATTTAGACATGCTGGCAAAGGAGAACCCCTGGCTGCTTCAGAAAAAGCTCGCCGTAAAGCCCGACATGCTTTTTGGCAAAAGGGGCAAGAGCAACCTCGTCCTGCTTGACGCGGATTTTGCAGGGGCCAAGGAGTTCATAAAGAAGAACATGAACCGCGAGGTGGAGATTTCCGGAGTGAAAGGCAATCTCACCCACTTCATCATCGAGTCTTTTGTTCCGCACAAAGAGGAGTTCTATTTTTCAATTTCCACCGAGCGGGACTCGGACGTCATTTTGTTCTCAAGCGCAGGAGGTATGGACGTAGAGGCGAATTGGGACAAGGTTGTCCGCGTAGAAGTGCCTGTCGGGGAAACGGCAGACGCAAAGGCGCTTCTGAAGGCGCTGGATGGAAAGATTCCTGAGCAAAGGAAAGCGAAGGCTGCGGAGTTCTTCGCAAAAGCCCACTCGGCTTTTGTCGGCCTCGACATGTCGTTGCTGGAGATGAACCCGTTCACGTTCGATGCGCAGAATGATCCGGTGCCCCTGGATTTGCGCATGGAGATAGACGACTGCGCGGAGTTCAAGGACAAGGCTAAATGGGGCGAGTTGGATTTCCCCGAGCCCTTTGGCAGGAAGCCATATCCGGAGGAGAAGTTCGTCAATGACCTTGACTCCAAGACCGGCGCTTCGCTAAAACTCACGATACTCAATCCGGAAGGCAGGGTATGGACCATGGTCGCAGGCGGAGGCGCTTCCGTGATTTACGCGGATACGGTGGTGGACCTCGGATACATGAAGGAGCTCGCGAATTACGGGGAATACAGCGGAGACCCGAACGAGGAGGAGACCTACCAGTACGCGAAGACCGTGCTGGACCTGGCCACCAGGAACACCGGCCCGGAAGGCAAGGTTCTGATTATCGGCGGAGGAATTGCCAACTTCACCGATGTGGCGAACACGTTCAAGGGGATTGTGAGGGCACTCCGCGAAAACAAGGAGAGGCTGAAGAAAGCCAACATAAGCATATTCGTGCGCAGGGGAGGGCCGAACTACCAGGTGGGGCTCAAGCTTATGAGTGAATTGGGAAATGAGCTTGGCGTGCCTATCGAAGTCTACGGGCCGGAGACGAGCATGACATACGTTGTGCCGCTCGCGATAAAAAGGCTCCACGGGCAGATGGGATGATGGATATGGCGGATGCTAACGAACTATTCACGGACAAGACCAGGGCGTTCATTTACAACCTGAAGGCAGGGCCCATCCAGAGGATGCTTGATTTCGACTTCCTGTGCAAGAGGGAGACTCCATCGGTGGCAGGCATAATAAACCCGGGAAGCAGCGGATGGCATAAGGCGTTCTTCGGGAAAAAGGAGATATTGATACCAGTATTCTCCAGCGTAGCTGAGGCTGCAAAGACGATTCCGGATGCGGATGTGATGGTGAATTTCGCCTCATTCCGCTCCGCATACGAGTCCTCAAAGGAGGCGCTGGAAAGCAGAACCATCCGGACGGTCGCGATTATCGCGGAAGGAATGCCTGAGCGGCAGGCGCGGGAGCTCATCGCGATAGCGAAGAAGAATGGCAAATGGATAATCGGACCCGCGACTGTCGGGGGGATAAAAGCGGGCTGCTTCAGGATAGGCAACACCGCCGGGACCATTGAGAACATAACGAACTGCAGGCTGCACCGGCCAGGAAGCATCGGGCTCGTCTCGAAATCCGGCGGCATGTCCAACGAGATGTATAACATAATCGCGCAGAACAGCGACGGCGTGAATGAAGGCATAGCCATCGGGGGGGATGCTTACCCGGGTTCCATGCTCCTGGACCACCTGCTCCGCTTCGAGGCCAATCCCGACATAAAGATGATGGTCGTTTTGGGCGAGCTTGGCGGAAAAGGCGAGTACGACATCGTGGAGGCGAAGAACTCCGGGAAACTGACGAAGCCGCTGATAGGATGGTGCATAGGCACCTGCGCCAAGGTCTTTCCAAGCGAGGTCCAGTTCGGCCATGCGGGAGCCAAGTCCGGAAGGGAGTTGGAGACCGCAGACGCAAAGAACAAGGCGATGCGCGGGGCGGGGATTAACGTGCCGGAGTCCTTCGAAGGGCTCGGCGCCGCCATCAGGAACGAATTCGGAAAGCTGAAGGCCGCCGGGAAGATAACGGATATAACCGAGCCTGAGCTCCCGAAGATTCCACAGGACTACGCGGCGGCGCTCAAGTTAGGCAATATCCGGAGGAGCGCGAACTTCACCTGCACGATATCGGACGACCGCGGGGAGGACGTGCTTTATGGCGGCGTGCCCCTTGCCGAGATAATCGAGAAGGATTATAGCATCGGGGACGTGATTTCGCTTCTCTGGTTCAGGAGAAAGCTGCCTAAGTATGCCTCGAAATACATCGAACTCTGCATGATTGTCGCTGCGGACCACGGACCGTGCGTATCCGGCGCCCACAACGCCATTGTGGCATCGAGGGCGGGCAAAGACGTCGTCTCCTCGCTTGCTTCCGGCCTGCTCACGATAGGGCCGAGGTTCGGCGGGGCGATAGATGATTCTGCGCGCGATTTCAAGGCGGCCTGCGATTCCGGCATTGCCCCGAAGGAGTTTGTGGAGGACATGAAGCGCAGGGCCATCCGGATTCCGGGCATAGGCCATCGGATAAAGTCCAGGGACAACCCGGACAAGAGGGTGGAATTCCTGAAAGCGTATTCGAAGAAGCACTTCCCTGAGACGAAATACCTCGATTACGCCCTTGAAGTGGAAAAAATCACGCTGGAAAAAGCCAATAACCTCATCCTGAACGTGGATGGATGCATAGGCGTCACGTTCATGGACCTGCTCGCAAGCTGCAAGGCGTTCTCCACTGATGAGCTGGACAGCATAGTGGAAATCGGCTACCTGAACGGGCTCTTCGCCCTCTCACGGTCGATAGGCCTCATGGGCCACATATACGACCAGAAGAGGCTGAAAACAGAGCTATACCGGCATCCGTGGGATGACGTGCTGTTCCTGGAGAAATGAATGGGCCGCGTGCCTTTGGCCAGCAGCAGCGCCGCATCTTTCACGCGCCACCACGGCCATTTTAATCTCTACCGATGAATAATATTCCGGATTCTCATGGTCACAAGAGTAGCAGTCATGGACAGGGACGTCTGCATCGAGAGACGGTGCGGCTATGTCTGCGCCAAGGTCTGCCCCCCGAACCGGATGGGCGAGGAATGCATCGTGGTGGAGAAGGACGGCATATACCCGGTTTTCTCCGAGGAGCTGTGCATAGGATGCGGCCTCTGCGTAAAGAAATGCCCGGTCACATGCATCTCGATAATCAACGTGGCGCAGGAGCTCAGCGACCCGGTCTTCCAGTACGGAATCAACACGTTTCGGCTGTACGGCCTGCCTCTTCCCCTCGAAGGCGCGGTTTCTCTTATTGGAAAGAACGGCATCGGAAAGACGAGCGCCATCAAGCTCCTAAGCCGGCAGGTGAAACCGAATTTCGCAGTCTTCGGAAAGGAATGGACCGACGAGGAAGTGATGGCGAAACTGGCCATCGAAGCGAGAAGGTATTTCGCGAAAACGAAGGAGGGGCTTAAGCTCAGCGTGAAGCCCCAGCACATAGACCGCGTAAGGGATGCTTTCAAGGGCACCGCCGAAGAGCTGCTTGGCAGCGTATCAGGAAGCAGGGCGAGGCTTCAGGAAGTCGCGAAGCTATTCCGCATCGAAGACATCCTCAATAGGAAGCTCGACCAGCTTTCCGGCGGGGAATTGCAGAAGGTCTCGATTGCCGCGTCCTACATGAAGGATTCCGACATCTACTATTTCGACGAAGTCACCAATTACCTGGATATCGAGGAGAGGCTTCGGATGGCGGTCATAATCAAGGAGCTTGCCGAGAAAAAGAGCGTGATGATGGCCGAGCACGACCTGACCTTCCTGGACTATGTCAGCAATTATGTCTACATCTTATATGGCGATGAGAACGTCTACGGGGTCGTATCGGGCGTGAAGAACGTCCGCGTCGGCATCAACGAGTACATCGGCGGCTACCTGAAAGACGAGAATGTCCGCTTCCGGGAGTACGAAATAGGCTTCAGCAAGCACAGCGAGGGCGAAATCAAGGCTGCAACGCTGATAAAGTACGGTGCATTGAAAAAGGAATTCGGCGGCTCGTCCGGATTCAGGTTCACCAGCGACCCGGGCCAGATAAAGAAGGGCGAAATTCTCGGCCTTGTCGGCAAGAACGCGCTTGGGAAATCGCTTTTTGTTAAGATGCTTGCCGGAAACGAGAAGGCGGACGAGGGCGAGGGGCTCGGGTTCAAGGTTTCTTACAAGCCGCAGTACATCACGGCGGAGAATGTCGTGGTGTCCGAGCTGTTTGCCGGGAAGGACCTGGCAATGGGCATTTTCGAGGACTGCAAGCGCAAGCTCAACATCACCATGCTCATGGACAAGGAACTGACCCAGTTGTCTGGGGGCGAACTCCAGCGCGTCGCACTGACGCTGGCACTTAGCCAGAAGGCGGACGTCTACCTGTTAGACGAGCCAAGCGCATTCCTTGACATCGAGCAGAGGTTCGAGTTCGCATCATTATTGCGCAGAGTCATCAGCGAAAATGAGAAATGCGCGTTTGTCGTCGACCATGACATAGTGTTCATTGACGCCATAGCCAACAGGCTTATCGTATTCGACGGCAAAAGCTCGGCGCATGGCCATGCCTCGGCGCCGCTCAACAAGCGCAGCGGAATGAACGGCTTCCTCAAAGTCGCAGGCATAACGATGCGCCGCGACAAGGACAGCGCAAGGCCGAGGATCAACAAGCCCGGCAGCCAGCTGGATGCGGAGCAGAAGGCGGCGGGTGAGTATTTCTACTACGACCGGGCGGCGGAGGAGAAGTGAGCGCTCAGGATGGCGCGATTTCCCCTTGGGTAATTATTCCGACGCCTTCAATTCGAGGGCGACGATGGTTCCCCGCCCCGGCTCGCTGGATTCCACGTACAGGCGCCCGCCAAGCTTTTCGGCCAGGCTCCGGCAGTAGGAAAACCCTATTCCGTGGCCTGCCTCCGGTTTCGTACTGGTCTGGATGCCGCAATTGAGCTTCCCCATCGTTTCCGCATCCATGCCGCAGCCGCCGTCAACGAAGCGGATGACCGCCTTATCGCCTTCCTTATTCATGAAAATCCGGATATGCGGGTCGCATTCCGTCCTCTCGATGGCGCGCCTGGCGTTTGAATACACGTTCGCTATGATAAGGCGGAGGAAAAGCGGGTTGGACTGCACATCCGTATTGAAAAGCGACGGCTCGATTTCCGTGAGGTGTATCTTGACGGCCGCCTCCCGGGCCGTAGATGTCAATGCGCGCAGGACCGAAGACCTCCCAAGGACCTTTTGAGGAATGATTTCCGAGGAAAGATCGAAAACCCCGAGGATTATCTTCTCAAGGGCGCCGCATAGCAGCTTTCCATAAGTAAGCGCGCGGTTCAGGTTTGACTTCATCTCCTCGGTTCCGGCAATAGCCCGGAAGATCGGGTCGGCCTCGTTGAGGGAGGAGTGGAGCTCCGCAAGCGCCCGGATTTTCAGGCCTTTAAGGAGGGCGCCCTTGCTTTCAGCGCTTAGGTTGTCAGCGGATATCCCCTCGTCCGGGAACAGCAGGGCGAATTCCCTGGTAAGCGTCACACCGTCCATTGCCGGCGACAGGCCCCCGAGCGTCCGCAGGCGGTTGAAATTCAGTATAATGTCCCTCGTGATGCGCTCGCAGTCGCCGGATTTCGGGTCCGTATCGAACGCCCTCAGCCCCTGGAGCGAGTTCGCGACTTCGTGCGATACCGCGGAAAAGAATAGGCGGAAAAACACCGCCGACTCGTCCGCGTGCGAAACGACGCGGGGCTCGGCGGCAGGCAACTGCTTGGCGTCCGCCGCGGGTGTCGGCAGCCTGCCTTGGGGCAATTTGGCCTTTATTATCATAATATTACTTAATCAGTAACACTTTATAAATATGGAAGAGGCCCGGGTTCAAGCGAGCTTCAGGGCTTCCCTGATTTTTTTCACGTTGAATCCGAGGATTATAATGCCGTCTATATCGGTTACGGGCACTGCCGCGCCGCCGCTTTTGCGGACCATCTCTTTTGCGAACTCAGGGTTCTTCTGGGCGTTCCGTTCCTCGAATGCGATGTTGTTCTGCCGGAGGTAATCCTCGACCTTGACGCACCAGGGGCAGTCGTCCTTTGTATAGACAATGACCTTTGCCATGGAGTTGATTTCCCCATGAAACATTAAAAAATCATGGCTGATTAACCCTAGTCATGAAGCCGCTCAGGAAGATATGGATGAACGGGAAGTTCGTAAACTGGAATGATGCGAAAATCCACGTCCTCACCCACGGCTTGCACTACGCCACGGCGATATTCGAGGGCATGCGCTGCTACGAAACGCCTGCCGGCCCGGCGATATTCCGGATGAAAGACCACTATAAGAGGTTCTACCAGGGCGCGAAATCATACCAGTTCGAAATCAACTATTCCATGGACGAACTCATGAAGGCGACACGCGAGCTCGTCCGCATTAACAAGGTCAAAAGCTGCTACATCCGCCCGATATGCTATGCCGGATATTCGGAAATCGGGATAAGCACGCAGGGGAAGCCTTTCGAGCTCTCGATAATTCCCATTGATTTCTCCAAATACTTCGGAAAAAAGGCCGACAAGGGCATCAGGTGCATGGTCTCCAGCTGGAGGAGGATTAGCACGAACGTGCTTTCGCCGCATGTGAAGGCTTCTGCGAATTACCTCAATTCCTCCCTTGCAAAGCGTGACGCCGTCAACGCCGGCTATGACGAGGCGATAATGCTTTCCCATGACGGCCACGTTTCGGAAGGCACGGGGGAGAACATTTTCGTCGTACGGAACGGTGAGCTCGTAACGCCGCCCCTCCATGACGGGGTGCTGGCGGGGGTCACAAGGCAGACTGTCATGGAGCTTGCGCTCGAACTCGACATGCCCGTAAGCGAGCGCTCAATCCTGCGGGACGAGATTTATACGGCCGAGGAGATGTTCCTCTGCGGGACCGCCGCGGAGATAACGCCGGTTCTCAGCGTGGACCAGAGGCAGATTGGAAACGAGCCGGGCCCCATCACAAAATGCATCAGGGACGCATACTTCAACGTAGTGCAGGGCAAGGATGAAAGGTACCTGAAATGGCTGGATTTCGTGAACGGGAAGCGGCACCCGGATCTCGATAGCGACAGCTTCTAGTGTCCGTCCATCCTCTCCTCGAAGCCCTCTTAAATGTTTCGAGGAATCAATATCACGATATAACCAATCGGGGTCATGGGCTTGGCTCTCTGAAATCGTGATTCTACTTCTCCATACTGGTATATAAAGAACCATAATCCACAGCTCAATCAGTTCCTTCGCTGTCTCTGCGGACCCGAGGTGGAACGGATGGAAATGGGAAGCAGACTGTATGGAAATAGCTATGATGTGCAGGCATATGTCTATGCACCTGTGATTAAGGAGAAAGGAGACGGGGAGTTCAGACCCCTGCTGGATGCGGATGGGAAGAAGCTCGTCCTTGACTTCTGCAACGCAAAGACGGCAGAGGGCATGAAGCCAGCGAGGGTCTACAAGTATGCCAAGACGCTGGTGTCCTGGATGCAGTTCCTTGGCGGGAAGCGCTTCAAGGAGCTGGGCGTGGAGGACATACGGGCGGCTGTAGCCGCACTGGAGCGCTCCAGATACGCAGAGACCTCCAAGGCGCAGTTCAAGGCTATCCTAAAGGTCTTCTTCCGCTGGCTGAAGGGTTGCCCGGATTACAAGAACCCACCAGAGACCGAGTGGGTCAAGTGCAACGTGCCCAAGCCGAAGCGCTACTCGAGCAAGGAGATGCTCAACGAGGAGGACGTGTTCAAGCTCCTTGCCGCCACCACGGATGCGAAATTAAGGGCATTCATCGCCCTCCTGTGGGATGCTGGCTTGAGGATAGGGGAAATCAGCGCCCCCCACACCAATGACGTGGAGTTCGAGGACGAAGGGGTCTCGCTCCATGTGCCTGATGACCCCGGATGCAAGACCGGGAGCAGGGACATCTACCTCATAGGGTGCACGGGCTACCTCCGGCAGTGGATGGACGCCCATCCTGACCATGATGACCCGGATGCGTATGTCTTCTGCAATTCCGAGCCGAAGAAGATGATGAACTACACGGTGCTCCTCCAGAAGCTCCGGTGGCTTGCCAAGGAGGTCGGGCTGAAGAAGAAGCACAATTTCCACTTCTTCAGGAAGAGCCGTGCCACAGCCCTTGCAATCGCAGGCTGGTCGCAGGAACAGCTCAACGCCTTCTTCGGATGGGTTCCTGGCTCGAACATGAGCGCGGTCTACATCCAGATGAGCGCCCGGGACACCAAGGTCGCCATGCAGAAGACCTAGGGCGTGAAGCCGAGGGAGAAGGTCATCAGCTATGCGAAGAACCTCAACTGCGAGCGGTGCGGGTTCGTGAACCCTCCTGACACGTCAAGGTGTACCAGATGCGCGATGCCCATCGACCAGAGGGAGACTGACATGCAGAAGGCGGAGCTGGAGCGGCTCGAGAAGCTCCTTGCGGTGCTGAAGAGCAGGCAGGCGGAGGGTCAGCCCTCCGCTCCTCTGCGCCCGGAGTAGTGGAAGCACGTAAAAAGTGTTCGCTCCATAGTCCTGTGCGAGAGGCTATGACAAAGAATCTACCGAAGGTGCTTGACACCATAGAAGACCCCGACAAGGTCAAGCTGATAGTCGCACTGCTCAAGGACGAGCCTGCCGAGAAGCAACGCTATATCTTCGTGGTGGAGCACCACAAGGTGTCTATGGCGCTCGGATTCCTGAAGTTCGAGGTCTTCGGCAACGAGACGACACTCTTCCGCCTGAAGGTTCAACAGGATATCTCGCCGAGGTTGGATGCGCCCGCGCCGTTCCCTCCACTTCCTGCCCCGCAGAGCCAGCAATTCAATTGGAGCACGCTCGAGGTGGGCAAGAAGCACTACACCGTCGGGCTTTTCGACGTTGAGGAGGAAGGGCTCTGGAAGAAGATACAGAAGGGCATTGACGCGTGCCTTGAAGATGGAGAAGTTCCCTTCATCTCAAGCTTGATTCCGTAGGTGAGCCGATGGGCATTGAAGACATCATTATCGATAGCGCCTTGAAACTCTTCCCTGCTGGCAGTGAGGCGTTCATCCAACCCTATCTCTTTGCCTCGCTTATCATATCACTGTCTTATTTCCTCGCCTTAGTATTTGGCAACAGACGCCTGAAAGCACCACACTTCATCGAGTGGGTAAGGATACTGCTCCACAGCATTCTGATATTCCTCTTTGTCATTGGGCTGTTGAGTATCAATACTTATCTGACTTCGCAATTTTTTCCCTGGGGCATCATCGAATCAATTGTGCCACTCGCCCTCGTCTATTCGATTTTTTATCCATTCGCGAGAATAGTGCTCAAGACTGAGCCCAAGGTGGAACATGTCTTCAAGGCTGGATACGGGGTCTCGTTTATTGTATTGGCGATGACAATCGTCTTGGATTTTGGAGTATTAGGCGGGCAGATTATCAGGAAAATGTTGACGTGGACACCGACTTATGCAGTCTATATCCCCATAACCGCCCTCCTCGGTTTTATGCTTGTGGCTCTCGGATGGGGGTATATATTCTTCTTCACAAGACTCGAGAAAACCTTCCTCAAGCCAAAGGAGCGGGCTCTATCGAACGCAGTGAAGCATCCACGTTGGCGCGTTATCGGAGTTGTAGTGATTCTACTCGCATCTTCATTCGTCTTCGCCGCTTTCTTCTTTAATGATTACAGCATCAGCGAAGGAACACCGACCTACGTTGCACAAGGATACTTCGGTAACTTCAAGAACTCCGGCGTGCTTGAGAAGACAGTGAACGTCTCGCTCTACAAGAAATTCTTTACCCATACGCCCTTCGAGGCGTGTGATGGATGGAACACGACGGGCGACGTGGGCAACGATAGCCTGCGGTTCATCAACTCCACCAAGGAGAACTTCACCGTGACATGCACGAAGAAGCTGGACAACATCAACGCTACGCTATCACAGGCAGTCTGCACGAATTCGGATAATTACTCTACATGCCAGTTCAGCGTGGACGTGGTTGACGTTCCGTTCAGACTTGGTGACCCCGAGACAGTGCACAACTTCAACGCGGAGAATATCACCTGCTCTCGGATAGAGGTGAATAGTCAGGATAGCAGGGGGAACATAACCGACATCACAGAGGATGTGCAGAATGGTTATGCCGCAGCCTACGCCATTGATACTGCCAACACTACGTTGCGCATTGACTATGTCGCAGAGCCGGGGATTCTCGTGCTTGAATACCTTAAGACTTCCGTGTCTGCGAAGTTCGATTTATCAGTCACATGCTACCACGGGTAGGAGATGGAGGATAGCATGAGAGAGGAGTTGTCAATTGAGGTTTACAAAAAGGGGAAGAAGAGACCAGTCGTAGAGAGCGAGATTGGGGGAGATGTGGAGAAAAGGATTTCACGGATACCTCAAGGAGCCATCCAGTTGGTCTGGGAGCATGGAACGCTTGTTCATGTCGACTGTAAAAATAAGGACTGCGGCAACAACTGGACGAAGGAGAAGAATGGCGAGGATTATACGAGCTACTTCGAGCTGGTTAGGGAGAAGTCCGGTGTGTATCTCGTGAGATGCAAAATATGCGGTGCTGAACACAAGAGCGGTTAGTCGGATACCGACACTCAAGACTTCATGAAAAGCCCGGCGACAAACCAGAATAACAGTACGAAGATGAGAGCACCGAGGAGATACCAGAACCACCGGAGCACGGGCGCGAGTTTATCAGCGAACGTCTTGGGCGGGAGTAGCGTGTAGGTGAGGTCGAGATTCCTCTTGCTCCTGTTCATGCGCTGGATTTGATGCTCTGCCCTTGCTCTCGCTTGCTGGTAGGTGTTCCCGTGGAATCGGAGGACTCCATAGCGGGCACTGGATGCGGGAGCTTGGCAATCACGAACCACATAGGTGAAGCGGTATCTCTTCATCACATGACCTCAGAATCCGAAGATTATTATTGTTTTTCTTCCTTGTTTAACCATGAAGCTCTATCTGATTCTTGTTCTGGGATTGTTGGCAGTTGGTTGCTGTGGGCTTTCTTCGATTGGCGACACAATCTCTGACTCAACAGTATTTGATGATGAGGCGAGCCAGTACCTAAAAATTGAACGCAATTGCTATTGGGATGAGACTAACGTAGTATGCGAGGGAACCGTCACCAATCTTGCGACAGACAAGTACTTTGAGAATTTCAATCTGCACTTAACGTTGCTAAAACCAAAAGGTGTAACAAGCGATTGTATTATCTCGACTGATGAATTTGAGATTGGAACACTTCCGTCAGGAGAGGCCAGAGCATTCACTCTCCAAGCAGACGCAGGAACAAAACAGAATGTACGAGCCGTAATCCACGGAGGTGGATTAATCGCTGACTGCACTTATCCGTAATGGTAAGTCAGATGAGTCTGTTCTGCAACTTCACAACGAGGAGCTTGTTCTTCTCCTTGACCACGTCGACACCCCACGCAGTTCCATTAGCCTTCAGTAGGACTGCGAGGTTATTCGACACCGCACCGAGTTCCCGCGCCATGTCTGCAAGAGGGATGCGGTCTCCGCCCGCCATCGTGGAGATTTTTTCAGCGGCTTTCTTCGCTATGGTCGGAGCTTGCATCTCCTCCTTGGCGATGAGAAGGTCGGCGTGCGACCTCACTGAATACAATACGCCCCGCTCCTCGGGGTTCATGCCCTTCGCTTCCATGAACTCGCGGATAATTATCTCCTTCTGCATGTTCTTCTTGGCGAAGCGATACTCCTCCTTGGTCTGGACAAGCTCGGTGGCAATCTCCTTCGCCTTCTCCTCCTTGCGCTTCTTGTTCTCTTCCAAGACCTTAATCACTTCAGGAGCGCCTTCGAGACCGCGTATGAACTGCTCCAACTGGAATGGCTCGATTTCCTTCCCGCTTTTCTCAGCGACCTGCTGGCAGAATTGCGGGGATGCGAGTTCCCAGTGAGTTGTGATGCCCAGCTCCTTGGCGAGCTGGACGACAATCTCGGTGAGTTCCTTCCTCATTCCCTCGAGATTCTCTTCCGGCTCTTCCTCCTCTTTCTCTGCGAAGTGCGTGTCGCCCACATCGAACGAGTGGAGGTCAATCCCGCCCTTGCCTGATGTGAAGAAGAAGCTGAACCCCGCAGTGCCCTCTGGATTTTCAGGGTCAGGGTATTTTTGCAGATATAGAATCTTGGCATCGACCTTCTTGGATATGTTCAGGAAGTCGCTGAACGTGCCGTCATACTCAAATCGAGTAAGTTCAAGGAACGTAGCTTTCAGAGGATAGATAATGAATCCAGCGGCTTCTGCTT
>JAGVPF010000015.1 GCA_020052325.1 archaeon | reverse complement strand
GTTGGCACAGAATCCTCCCCCCGGGCCGGGCACCGACTCCAATGCGCCTACCAACCCAGAAGGGCAGAATGACGGCGGGAGGGCCGGCAATGGAAAGAGAAGGACCAGAGAAAAAATGAAAAAACGGGACCGCTAGAGGCTTCCGGAATAGTGGAAGGCCCTCCAGCTGATGTCGAAATTCTCGCTCCCGAAAGGGGCCAGCAATTCACCTTTGGAGTTCCAAAGGCGGTTCCGGAACCGGCTGAACAAATCCGGCATCTGTTGCTTCAAATCAGCATATGTCCTGAAGCACTCGTCATGGAATTCCCTTGCAGAGCCCCATTTCCGCTCCAGGTCCGAAAGGGGCTTTATCCGCGAATCGTAGAATTGCGCGAATTCCTTTACCGCTTCGGTTTTTTTCGCCGCTTCGCCCAAATCCTCCATGAGGATGTCAGGGCAGTACCTTGCGGCAGCCCCCAGAAAGAAGAATCCCGCGATTGCGCATGTGGTCTCGACATCCTTGTCTGATTGGGGGAACTTGCTGAACCGGTCCGCCATGAAATGCTCGGATGCATCATCAAGCACCTTCTGGATATCGTTCGGCGTTTCCTTGAAAGCCTTGTAGGACCCGCGTTCCATATCGGTCCTGCCCGCAGGAAGCGAGCCATATACCTTCTTTGCGAAGCGCATTACGAAAATGGACGCGATTTGGTATTTCTCGATACTTCCAAGAAGGGTGTTGCCATCCATACGGATGACGCCCAAGCTTTTTACGAGTTCCAAAGGAAGCTGACTCCGGGTGGTGTTCGAGGCGAGAAACCTCTGCATCATTGCCTTTGCCCGCAATGCCCCCCGGGCGGGCGCCATAGCCGGCTTTCCCTTCCCCCCTTCTATTACTCCAAGGTCCTCCCTTGCCATGAAATGATTTCAGCAAAAGGATTTATAACGACGACGGGGAGGGCAGCTTCAGCCGGTATAAGATACATTTTTATATACTTTTAACCATTATATTATCATGGCTGCCAGGGTTATCGATATCTCCAGGATGAGCGAAAAACAGCTCAGCGAGATTTCCCGCCGAATGAGGAGGAACAGCCACTTCAGGAACAGCACGGCCTACCGGGCCGAACCGGTAGATGAGAGGGTTTTCGCTCCGCTTGCCGACACAATAGCCAAAGACGGCTGCAGGCTGGACCGGATCGAGGAAAACTTCCGAGCGACGAAATTCCGCCATTTCGAGAACATCCGCGGCGACGGCTTCAGGAGCCACATCAGCTACTACCTGGGCTTCCTCTTCGAGACCGCGGTCCAGATGTCCATTCTCAGGTTCTCGCAGGAGAACCCCGAATTGATTACCGTGCTCCGGGACACATCGGGAACGCTTTCCGGGGGCCGGTATTTTTCCGTTGATTCACGCGGCTCCGCGGTATTTTACCGCCCGGCTGACAACGGCAGGGCCATGCAGACGATAGCTGAGATAGACCTTGTGGGCGAAATCCGCGAGATGGGCAGCGTCGTACCGGTAATATTCGAGATTACATTGATGAACGACCATCGGAAGGATTTCAAGATAAGGAGGAAATCCGAGCTATTGGAGGAATTGTACGGCCACAAGCCGTATTTCTGCGTCGTCAGGCCTGCATACACGGACGAGGTTCCGGGCGTATCGCTTCAGTTCAGCGCGGAGCGCGGGGTTTGGCGCGACATGCTCACGCCCAGGAACGATGCGATCCGCGCCCTCGCTTCGAGGCTCCTGGATGAGGAGCACATGGAAAGGGAAACCGGACCGCAGGCAGCATCTTCAGGTGCATGATTATGGATTACCGGGCATTGACAAGAATAGCATCGGCCCAGTACGATGCGCAGAGGATGAGGCTTCCGGGGACCGCGGACCGGCTCGACATACTCCGCCGGGAGATGGAGAGGTTCCACGATTTCCGGGGCGAGAAGCTTGATACGAAAAAGAAGTGGGCACTTGCAAAACTCGAAGACATCGAGCGGACGCTTGGCCGGGAAAAGGAGCAGATTACTGATGAAGACAGGGAGCACTTCGAATCCATGCGCTCAGTGTCCAGGTGCGTAAAGACAGTCATGTACCTGGGCATCACCGCGATTGTCATGGACATGCTAAAGAGGGTCGCGGGCGGGGGGATGGCGGATATTGCCCTCGTCCTTGCCGCAGGGGCTGCCGTTACCCTCACGATGTCCAAGCTTGTCGAACGCTTCTTCGGCGGAACGTTCGAAAGCGCATCGAAGAATATCCAGAAAGCCGTCTTGGAATGCAAGGAAGCCCTGAAGCAGGGCCAGTCATTCTGAAGGGACGCACACGGGCGGCATTCGCTTTGAAAGCTCTTTCGCCGCTTCGAAGGCAATTTTTCCAGAAAGCAGTATCCGGGCTATCGTCTTCGGGTCTTCCGGGACGATTATGGAGATTCTCTTCTGCGCGTTTTCAGATGCCAGGCTTCCCTGCATCAGTAATTCAGCAGCCCGCCCGGACAATCCGCTCTCTTGGACTGCATGGGCCAGGATTTCCTGCGCGGTTGGTGATGGGACCGTCTGCAGCTTTAGGAGCATATAGCACTGCAGGCCATAATAGGGGGATGCTAGGCAGCTAGCGAGGATGGCCTGCGCTTTTTCAGATGATGCGTTTCCATTTATGAGCAACGCGAATGCGGTGTCCGGGCTGTCGATTGCCGATGCGAGGATGCTTTCCGCGGTTTCGGACTTGACGCCAGATTTCAAGGCCAGGAACGCCATTTCGGAATCCCCGGCCTTCCTTATCCTTTGCGCATACCGGATATGCGATGGTTCGTCTAAATCGTGAGAGAGCCCTGACCTTGCGACCTCTAGCAATGGCTTTCCGAACGCCAGGCCGCGGAGGAAGGCTGCGCTTCTGGCTGCTGCAGTGAATCTGGGCTGTTCTGGGTTGTGAAGAGTTTTCATCTTAATCTACCTTTGAGATGCACTAAGGGTTGGATTTGAAGTTCCTGTGTCGGCTAATGTTTATTAAAGAATCGAATGGCCATCAGGCGCCCCGGCGCAGGACATATATTCATGCTGCGCTTTGGGCATGTGCTCTTTTTTCGGTTTCGAGCGCATCGGAGGATTCTGCTGGGAATGGGGGATTGGGGGCGCTTTCCTTTTCCTGTTCGCGCTCTGGCTCGCCGTCCGCGTTTCCAAGTAGACATTTGGCGGATTGCGGATCGGCCTCAGGCAGCAGATTTGAACCGCACCCTCACCTTGCGGTCTTCCGTCTTGAACGCGTATGGCCTCTTGCGAAGGTACTCAAGCGCCTTATCCCGAAGCTCCTTCCGGTCCGCCTTGTCCAAACCGGAATACCCGGCCTCGCGCATCAGCATGGCGATTTTCGCGCGTTTCCTGCCAACAGTAGTTGCGCAGAGCGCCGGGTGCTTCCCATAATCGATGCCGAGGTCGCTCAGGTACATGACCGATGCCTCGATGGTTTTTGGCGAATTGCCCATCAGCGCGGGATACTTGAGGACCGTC
>JAGVPF010000016.1 GCA_020052325.1 archaeon | reverse complement strand
TCGCATATTGCGACCGGGAACGCGCTTGATGTGAAGTCGGGGTTCGAGCTGGACACGCTGGTCACGCGCATCGGGTCGCCCGTGTTGTGCATCGTCACCTTGACCATTATGAGGTCCTCGTCCAGGAGCGAGCTGCCCGCTTCTGCGGAGTTCGTCACGTAGTGGAACGCGCAGTCGCCGCCGGATTCGCCGACGGTGAGCGTTATCGTGTCCGTTGCCACTGTGGCCCCGATGGGCGGTGGATTGGAAGTGAAATAGTACAACCTGAAAAACGACGGGTTGTCAGCGATGTTCGTCGGGTGCTTGAGAATGGCTGCAAAGCAGTTCACGCCCGAAAGCTGGGTGGATATCGCGTGAGAACCGACGCCGTTCACGGCAAAATCAACGTTGCTCGCCGTAGGCATGGATGAGCTGCCCTTCACGGTGGCGCCATCTTTGACCTGGAAGGTTCCTTTGCAGATTATGCCTGCCCCGCCCTCCTTGTTGTTGAAGGTGCCAGAACCGTTCATGTAGGATACGGGCTGGGTATAGAAATTGGAGTGCCCAAGGGTATCATAGTGCGTTACAACTGTCGAAATGGGATTTGAATCACCATAGGTTTTTTCCGTGTCCCATGTTCCTCCGGCAATCCATCCGATATTCCGGTTCGATGTGACGCCGCCGCCGTATGAAATCATCGCCGGGCAGTAGCCTCCCCCGCATGTGGGATATGCCGAAACCGCGGTGAAATCAGGGGTTGCCCATTTCGCATTTACTGTGGGCACTACACGGACCACTGCGCCAGAGCAGACTTCGTCGCCAGTCTGCAGGTTGTCCGGGTCTCCGCTTGAAACGTCTCCCGAAACAAGCTGGAGCGTGAAATCCGTCGTGAATTGCATATCCGTGCCGACATGATATGTCGGGTCAAACGTCTGGTAGTCCGCGTTGTTCACATCCGTTGCAAACAGCGCGCTAAGGACGACCAGCAAGCCCACCAGTAGTTTTTTCATATCCTCCCACCCTTTACTCGGTTCTCCTTCTTTTCGGGACCGTTGATCCCACTTTCCTCTCTCCCGAAGCCTTCTGGCTGCCCCCTCCGAACCAGAGCTGCGGTGTCAATATAAGATTGAGCGAGCCGTAAGGCGTTGCCGGAATGCGATCTTCCTCCCTGCCGCCGACTTCGCCTAGGTATCCCCCGCGGATGTCCACCGACACTCCCTTGTCATAGCGGAACCCGAAGGCGCCATAACCGTCAAGAGTATGGTACAATTCCCCGCCCGTAGAATCATACCTCGTGGAGTACCTGAATCCCGGCCCGAAGAAAAGGGACCAGTCCGGGTTTACCTGTATCGTGAAGTCTGCCGGGTGTATATCGAGCATGCTCCCGTGCTGCTCCAGGAAATGCTGGTAGCCGAGCGTCGCCTGGGAGCGGATTCTCATCGTGCTGCCCTCGAGCCACCTTCCTTCGAAAGTGACATTGGCATATGCGTTCACCGGGCTTCCCACTGCACCTATGCTCACCGATGACATCCGCACCATCATGCGCTGGCCTTCGCGGCCCGGGAAGTTGATTTGCGCCCCCCACGGGCCGATATATGCGCCGCTCTGCTCTGTTGCGAGGCGTGTTGAGCCGCCGCCCTGGGTCGCGACATCCGCGCCTATCGTATATGTCTGGTAGCCGACGTTGCAGTGGAACACCATCTCAACCGGGTGGCTCCATGCGCTGAAGCCGACGGCAAGCTGTGGGGTGACGCTGAAAACATCCCCTGTTCCGGTGACCCTCTGGCGGTTCACTTCGGAAACCGTGCCGGGGCCGCCGCCTGTTCCGGGCGTCACGGCGAGCTGCCTTAGCTGCCCTGAAAGGAGCAGGCGCTCGTAGTTCAGCCCTAGGGCGAGCCAAAGCACGCGGGGCTCGAAGCTGTTCGTGCTTGAGCCGCGGATGAATGCCTGGAATGCCGTCTGGTTCTCATCGAATTCATAGCGCGCGGTCACGCCGGCGCGCATCACAGTCACCGCCCTCTGGTTGACGGTAATCACATAAAGGTTGTTGAGCTGTCCATAGACATTGTTGAACAGCGATTCCTGGGAAAGCTCGCTTAGGCCCGTCCGGAGGTCGCCCCTCGCAAGCGCCTGCATTGCAGCATTGAAATGCGGGTGGGCAGTGGTGTTCCAGATATCGGAGCCTGAAGGAATCTGGCCAAGCGCCGTTCGGAGAGCGGTCGCAGCGGCTTGCTGCGCCGCAAGGTCGTTGGGGTGGTTTGCCATAGTGGCGTATGCATTTGCCATGGCGTTCACTGCCCCCGTGGCAACCGATTCGCCACCGAAGAGCAGGTTCATCTCAGGGGTGCTCGTGGCATTTATCGCCACTACCGATTCCGAAGAGGATGTTGAAAGCAGGTGAATAGGTCCCAGGTCCTGGAGCGGGGTTTCGATCAGAGGAAGCGGTGCGGATGTCGATGACGGGTCTTCCGTCGTGGACGTGGCCTGGGCTTCCCCTCCGCCAGCAACCCGGAGGATAGTCGCCACCTCGTTTGTGATGGCTTCGTATGCCGGCATGGTCCCTGCGCCGATGCCAACGTTTATCGGGCGGAGCATCGTTGCGACCGCCGTTGCCTGATCGCCCATGCTTCCTCCCGCAGTAACAAGCTCGCTGAGCCTGCGGATTGAAGCGATATGCGAGCGCGTGAGGAATGCGATTGCCTCGTCGCGACTGCCTTCTCCGAGCGTGGTGACCGCCGCGTCGTATATGGCCCTGCGGGCATCGCCTTCAGGAGGCCGGGTGCCCTGGACTAGTGCGAGAATCTGCGATATCTGCACCGAGTTAGTCGCCGCAGCAAGGGCGGTCGGGGCGTTCGTCGGATGCGTGGCGCTCATCGCCAAAGGAAGCTGCCTGATTATGGACAATTGCCTTTCGTTTCCAGTAGATTCCGCCGGTCTTTCCAATTGCGCAGAGCCGCCCATAGATACATCACCTTATGAAATATGATAAAACTAAGGGAGAAAGATTATTAAAAAGCGCTAGGCGGTGCGGCCCAAAGGCCATCATCGCGTTTCACCCGTGTTAACCCCGCCATCGGCGCGGACCGAACCGGACGAGCTGCTGCTCCGGAACCATTCGGCCGGGGTCAGGATGAGGTTGAGCGTACCTGTCACCGTGCTCGGGGCGCGGAACGAGCTGTCGCCACCCACCTCGGTGAAGTATCCAACGCGGGTGTCAACGGCAAGACCGCCGGGTTTCCATCTGAGGCTGGCATGGACATAGGGCTCGAACGAGTGTATTCCCTGCTCGGTGTTCCACGAATAGTGGAGGCCGGGACCCGCATACCATGTGAGGCCGGACCCCTGCTGGATGGTGAAATCGAGCGGGCGGAGGTCTGCAGCAACGCGGTGCTGGAAGAACAGGTCCTCGCTCATGCCATCCTGCCTCCTTCCCCAGAACATGAGGTATTGGGGTGTCAGGTGGTGCTCGATGCGCATGTTGTTGCCTTCGAACGACCTCCCCGTCAGCGTGAAATACGCGTACGGGTTGAGGTTGTATATGCCAAGGCCCCACCTGCTGAGGCGGAATGCGGAGTTCCTGCCTTCGTAGCCCACCCTTGCGACATCGAAATTCAGCATGCCATAGAGCGTGCCGTCTTTTGCCTCAAGGGGCCTCTGGTTCTGGTCGGTTGTGCTGATGTTCCACCAGAGATAGCCGAGCCTTGCGCTAAGCGTTGTCTCCACCGGGTCATGGAACATGGTGCCGCCGAAGGTTATTCCAGCCTGGCCGTCAACGGCATGGCCTTCGCCTTGGACGGCGCGCGCCGGGCCCGCCGGGGTCAGCCTGAAGGAATTCACGTCAAGATTATATGTCTGAAGCCGTCCGCTCATGAGCATGTTGGTGTAGTTTGCGCCAATGCTGTATGACAGCACATCCCATGCGTATGCTCTGCCTTCAGTCCCCCTGCGGAAGGCTAGGAATTCGTCCGGATTCGTGCCGTCGGGGAACCTGAGCAGGAAGCCTGCCCGGATGCGTGCGACGGCCCTCTGGCTCAGCTGCAGCTGGTTGAGGTTGCCGAGCGCCGACCAGACGCCGTTAAGCGTCGTCTCGCGGTTGAGCGCCGATAGGCCCCCCCGCAGGTCTCCGCGGTTGAGTGCGGTCATCGCCTCGTTGAACGCAGCCGAGTTCCAGATGTCACGTTCGCGAGGAATCTGGCTAAGCGCATTATGCAGCGCGTGCGCGGCGGTGGCCTGCGCCCCCGCATCGCTTGGCGAATTGGTGATTACTTCCAGGGCATCCCTCCATGCAAGAAGGGCGTCTTGTGCGAGGGACGGACTTCCGAATATCAGGTTGATTTCCGGCGCCGTCTGAGGGTCGGCCATGATGAACCTGCCTTGGTTGAAGCCGCTAAGGAAAATCTGCGAACCGAAGTCATATGGGAGCATCTCGATTATCGGGAGCGCCGGGGCGACTGTCGCCCGGTCTTCCGTCCTTGGGGAAGTGGCTTCCGTGCATACCGTTCCCCCCTGCATCATGCGCAGGACGCAGGTGACCGTGTTTCCGGTCCCTTCCATCCGTGGTGACGCCTCAAGGTTGCCTATTTCCCGGTTGACCTGCTGAAGCCTCGATTCGAGTGCTCCGGCGTCAGTGCCCATGCTCTCGCGGCTCTGTGCGACCTGGCTGAGGTTCTGGATTCCGCGCACGAGCGCGGTTTCGACAGCAGATACCGCTGCGCCGGAATTTCCGAACAGCGAAACTGCAGAATCATATGCCTGCCTCTCCGGGGTTGCCGTCTGGCCAGAAGCCGGGGCGGCGGGCGGGGTCCTCAGGATGTCGAGAAGCTGGAACATGCGCAATACGTTTGTTGCAAGCACGTCAGGTGCCTGCACATTCGCAGGGTGCGTGCTGCTATCGACAGATGCCCTAAGCGCTGCCGGAAGGCCTTGTATCGTCTGTGCGACAGGGGCTGGTGCACTCGTCGGCGCTGCCTCGCTCGGAGCCACGTCGGTTTGCGCATCAGCTACGCCGCCATCGGCACGCGCTGTTGCCGCTGCATCAGACTGGGGCGCTGCCCCGCCATCCTGGGCGCGGGCTGTGCTAGCCGAACCGATAAGAAGCGAAAATCCTAGCGCGCCCGCTATCGCGAATTCGCGAATCTTGCTGCCGCGCACGAGTTCTGCGCGTTGTGCCGCGCTGCCTTTGCATCCGACTGAATCTTCCGAAGTATTTCCGTGTCTGAGTTTCACGCATCTCCCTCCCTTATTATTATTTACAGGGGCGTCCCCGCCCCTGCCCACCCTATGAATGCTGTTTGCTCATTTCTTCTGCGATGACGCAGGCGCCGCAGTCCGCGCAGGCGCTGCCGTCGGCGGCGTCGCGTTCGTCGCGCTCGGGCTCACGATGAGGACCGGCGTTATCGGACCGAATTCGACTACGGTCGACCTGTCAGGATCACCTAGGACGTGCTGGCGTTGGAATGACACATCCCCGATTGTGCGCTCAAGGCGCGCGTCGCGTACCGGGTCCATCGTGCCCGATGCCATCTGGCAGACCACGTTTTCAGGCCTGATGCGGCCGTTCGACTCTGTCACTGCAGCCCATTCAAGGTCGCGCGATGGGGCGTCCGTCCTGCGGACGCGGACGACGAAGTCGCCGGTCGTTCCGTCAGTGAGCGTGGCACCCCGTATCAGCATACCCGTGTACCGGGGCGGACGTGGCTGCGCCTGTGTGTCGCGATAGCTCGGGTTCAGCAGCAGCAGGTTGTTCGGCCCCTGGATGTCCTGGAACATGAACCAGTAGTAGGTCAGGTTCTGGGCGCCGTTCTGCCTCTCGTAGTCTGCGAGCGTCATCTCCCTGCCGCCTGCGGGCGTTATCATCGTCCTTGCGGCGGTGAACTGGATAATTGTCTCGCGGTCATTCGCTTCGTTCACGCGCGTGCTCCTGTCGCGGGTTATCGCATCGGAAGGCACTGCTGCGGTGAACTGCGGCTGCGGGGGCCTCGGTATGGGCCTGAGCACATCATCGGTCAGGCTCGCAATACCCATTTCTGATATGGCAATCGCTTCCCTTGGCTGCATGCCCCTTGCGAACATGTCGCCACTCGTTGAGAGGGCGCTGCGCATCGCCTGCGCCTCGGTCAGCATCTGCTGCGCCCTGCGGACAGTGTATGCCCGCGGGTCGGTAGAGCGTGTGAGGTCGGTGATGCGTATCGGCTGCCCGTCTGCGAGCATGACATTGCCGCTGAGGCGTGCTTCAAGCTGTGCGAGCCTCACATCGAGGACCGCAAGCAGGAGCCTGTTTGCGCTCTGCTGGTATTCGCCGAGCATGCGCGTGCGTGCCGTGTCGTCGGTGGTTGCCATCGCCTGGGAGTATGATGCCGAAACGGTCATCATCCTCTCGCGGAGCGAGTCCAGGAGCGGGCGGTTGGTCGGAAGGCCGTATTCGCGCGCTATCGCAATCAGTCTGTCTTTGAGCCTCTGGTCCTGCTGCCTGAACTGGGCGTCGGTGCGGACCTGGACGCTGTCCGGGGCCACGTCGAAACCGTGGAGCAGGGCGGGCGTGGCCGTGCTGCCGAGCATGAAAACCTGCCTTCTGAGTTCAACATATGCCTGGCCGTAGACATTCAGGTCGACATCCTCCTGCGCACGGTCTGCAAACGTAATGACTGCAGCGCTGCGCTGGGGTATGAAATTAATGTCAACTGCGCTTCCAGAAGGCCGAACTCTCCTCATTTCCGGGGTGAGGTCCGGGAATTCGCCAAGCGAAGGAGCCGTAAGCCCCTGCTCCGGCCTGATTCTTCCGACCCTCTGGTCGAGCACCCTCATCGGGCCAAAGAGGCCCGCCTGGCGCAGCACCGTTTCGCTTGCGGACGGGGTGAACAAAGATGCGTTGCCCCTGTCGTTCAGGCTTACAAGGAAAGAGAGGTACCTCTGCTCTGCGGCGGCGGCTCCGCGGCGCTGTTCCGTCTCTGTGGGTTCTGCGCC
>JAGVPF010000179.1 GCA_020052325.1 archaeon | reverse complement strand
TTTCCGGAGCCACAGTCGTTCCATCAGCATCTACGGTCGGTTCTCCGTATCTTTGCCTGAGAACAGCCCCGTCGCCGCGGGCGTCGTTATACATCCGTGCGAGCATGCCGTCGATGAATGCCCCGAGCCCCTCCCCGCGCTCGCTGGCGAAGAACGCCCTCGCCTGCCCGGGCAAATCCGTTGCTGCCTGGGTCCGGACTGGCACTGTAGCCCTTCTGGCATCTTCGTTTTCCTCAGAATTCCCCGATCTTCGTCCTGCCATTAACATCACCAATCTACTTTCTTGCAGCGAAGCATTTATACGTTTTTTTAGATGCTAAAATACGAGGTCTAAATTGATGGAAAAGTCAGTTTGGGTATCCCGATGCCGTCCGCTAAACAGGGTATGCGGTTGCGATAGGGCAGCATACTATTCTTATTCAACAATCCGGCTGACAATCTTTTCCGGGTCGAAGCGCTCGAGCGCATCGTACCCCTGGCCTATCCCGACATAGATTATGGGCACGCCGGTCACCTTGCCTATCGAGAGCATGGTCCCGCCTTTCGGGTCGCAGTCCAGCTTGCTCAGGATTACGGCATCCACGCCGACTTCGCGGTTGAATGCCGAAACCTGCTCGAGAATCGCGTTCCCGGCGATGCTCTCCCCGATGTAGATTGTGATGTCCGGGGATATCACGCGCTTCATCTTTTTCATTTCATTCAATAAGCTGATGTTCGTGTCCTGCCTTCCGGCCGTATCGATGAGGACCGCATCAGCCCCGTGCGCCTTTGCATAGTTGACCGCATCGTACGCAACGGATGTCGGGTCGCTCCCGTACTCGCGCGCTATCATTTTCACGTTCAGGCGCTCGGCATGCACGCCCATCTGCTCGATTGCCGCAGCGCGGAACGTGTCCGCCGCCGCAAAGACGACCTTCCTGTTGTTGTCCATCAGGAGCTTTGCGACCTTCGCTATCGTAGTGGTTTTCCCCGCGCCGTTTATGCCTATGAACATGATTTTGACGGGCTTTTCCGAGCTTTCAACCCTGGACACGATGTCGAAATCCTTCTCGTTCGTGAGTATATCAACGAGGGTCTCCTTTATCGAGCCGCTGACGAAAGAATGGAGATTGTCCTTCCCGACTTTCGAGCCGACGAGCTTGCCCATCAGCTCCTCCTTGATGCTTTCGGCGACGCCGATATCCACATCGGCCTCAAGCAGCTCGAGTTCCAAGGACTCGACCATGTCCTTGACGTCTTTTTCAGTGATTTCAACCTCGCGCGTGATGAAGCTTTTAACCGCCCCGACAAGGCCGAGCCTGATTCTTTCCTTCGGCTTCTCCGTTTCCATTTCAAGCGGCGCTTGCTTGGGGGCCGGAGCCGCTTTCTGCTCAGGCACTTCCTCGATTTCCGGTGCGGGTGTTTCCACCCCTACGGGTTCGGGTTCCGGTTCTGGAACGGGTTTTATCGCCGGCTTGATGATTGGTGCGGGTTTTGATTCCGGGGCTGGTTTTGCCACGGGGGCGGGCCCGGGTTCGTGCTTGATTAGCGGCTTTGGCGGCGCAGGTTTCTCTTCCTTCTTTTCCGCCACGACCGTCTTTACGGGTTCGGGTTTTTTAGGCGCGGGATGGGGGGCAACCCTAACTGGTTCGGGTTTCGGTATGGGAGTCGTTTTGGGAGCGGGTTTCACGGAAATTTTTTCCGGGATTTTCTCCGGAGGCCTTTCAGGTTCCGGCTCTTCGGCTTTTTTCTGCTTGGGCGGGGCTTTCTTCTCTTCCTTTTTCAGCGGCGCTTTCGCCTCCTTCTTCGCCGGCTTTTCCTCATGCTCAGGAATCTCCGCCGCCATCTCCTCCTTTTCCGCAGGCTTCTCCTGCGGGGGCTCGGCCTTCTCCTCCTCCTTTTTGGTGATGCCGTCGATGAAGCCGCTGATTTTTTTCTTCAGGAAATCAAACACAAGCTTTCCTCCGTTTTGACCCCGGTTAAAGCTTGACCAAACTTCATCCGTCAAACTTCGTTCGGAGAAATGAAAAAGGATGAAAAATGTAAATGAAAAACTAGGAACTTATATGTAATCCTCGCGGATGTTGCTATCGACGCGCTGGTTTAACTGGTCCTGCACCTCGATTCTCTGCAGCTGGCCCGAAACCTCGCGCAATTTCCCCACGATGCGGTTGAACTCGATATTGAGCTTTTCGATGGCCTTCCTCGTAGCGTCTATGCGCCTCCTCATCTCGTCTGCTGCCATGTCCTTGTCCATCTCGAGGAGGTATTCGGCTCCGATTGGGACGAGCACCATCGTGTTGGATACCGTGCCCCTTGCCAGCGCGCCGCCTCCGATTGGTATGAGCGCTTCGCCGCTTTGGAGGTTTTCGACCGTCTTGAGGGCGTTTGTGAGGTCGATTGTCGTGAGGCTGACCCTTTCGGTCTCCCGCTTTATCATCGCTACCTGCTCACGATAGACCGCAAGCTCATAATTGAGCTGCTCCTGGCTCATTTCGACTTCAGACATTTTATCACGAGACCTTCTCGACCTTTTCGATTTTAATCTTATTCCTTTTCACGCCATTTGTGGAACCGAAGGTCGCATACGTCCTGTGCCTGGCCGCATTCTCGGTTTCGGCCTCGACTTCCTTGGAGAACGTCCGTACTTCGATCCCGAGCGTTATCTTCCCGCTGACATTGAATTTCACCATTTTTCAGTCACCTTCGATGAATGCTATTTTATCAGTCCGAGGCCTTCTTCGAGCCTCCCTATTTCGAACGCTGTCGAATCCTCGCCGACGATATACCCGTTCTTGTTCACGACCGCCCCGTACCCGACAAAGCCGGTTCCGGTGTTGAGGGTGCCCTTGCTCCCGTCTACCTTGAGGGCGTCTTTCAGCATGCGCAAATCATCATCGCTGCTTTTGAAATGGGCGAGGAATCCGCTGTTGGTCGCGATGCATGCGCTCCCGACTGTCGTGAAGCCCGCGATGCCCATCGGCACGAGCTCCACCCCGAGCGCATCAGCGATGGCCTTCGCCTCGTCGCTCCCCACATACGGGTTGATGACGCCTCCCTTGTCGTTTGCGGCGATGTTGTTCCCGTTCGCGTTGTGGTTGTCCTTGGAGACGTAAACGTTCAGGCCGAGCTTTTTTAGCGTGGAAATCTCGGCTGCGCGAGCGACATTCGGGAGTATCACGCCGCTCGAATTCATGGCGATGTATACGCCGAGCAGGTTCGAATCCGCGACTCCGAGTTTTATGACCTCTGTCTTCAGCCGCTCGCGCACCATGTCCTCAACTTTGGCCATGGTGTCGACTGGCATCACGGTGAACCTGTCGTTCGTTTTGATGTACATCCCTATCCAGGGACTCCCGAAGTACGATGTTTTCATTTTTTTTCACACGCCTATATGGTTTCCGCCCAAAGGCTATTTCTTAGGCTCGGGCTTTCCGGCCGGTTTCTCCTCCTTCTTCTCGGCCTTTGCCACCGGCTTCTCCTCGGGTTTCTTCTCCTCCTTTTTCCCCTCGGCTTTCGGAGCCTCCTTCTTCTTCGGCTCCACCACCTTCTCGTCGGAGAGATATGCGCGGATTTCGCCCTCGTCCTTGATTAGCCTCACCTTCACCCTTCGGGGGGGCTTCTGGATGCTTCTCAACCAGAGGAACTTGTTCAGGCTCTCGCTGATGAGAATCCTCTCCCCGTCGGCCTTCATGTGCCGCCCGATGAAGGTGCGGAGAATCTTGACCGCGCGCGGAACCCTCTTCCCCCGGACCGTCTCATAAGCGTCCCCGAGGGGAACGGTGTAAATCCTTTCGAGTTTGACCATTTTTCATTCACCTCAAATCAATCAGTGTCTTCGATCCGGAGCTTGTCCGTTCTCCAGTCCCTTTTCCTGCGGTTGAAAGTGACCTTCCTCTTCGTCCTGACCATCACGAAAGCCGGTATCCTCTTGATTTTCCTGGCGGCTTTCCCAAGCTTCAATTTCTTTGCAAGACCTTTTGCGCCCATAATTAAAACCCCGAATTCATCATTTTTTATGGAATAAAAGGAACCAAGGATCCTTTTTATCCTCCTATTTTTTTTACTTATTATGGAATGTTATCGTCGTCTTCGTCTCATTCTGCTCCTTGATTGCGCGCAGCAGGGACAGCAGCTCATCCTCGTTCACTTTCCGGCCCGCGCGCTTGAAATATACGAGCACGCTTTTGGCCGCCGAAAGGTAGATTTCGCTGTTGGCCACCGAGACGTTCATCAGGCGATTGTACGCAGCTTCATCGAGGGCGTGCCTCAATGTGGATTTCAGCTGCTCCTGCATCTTCTTGGACTCAAGTTTTTTCCTCCTCGCGTCCTCAAGCTGCTCGTCATCATTCATTGTCAAACGCACTCTTTTGCGGCCGCATCGAGAAGTTTCCTGCCCTTGGGCGTGAGGACCCTCCCGATTTTCTGCTTTGCGAGCAGGCCTACCTTCTCGAGCTCCTGCATGGCCTTCCTTATCGTGGAGCCGCCGGATGGCGCGTGGCGCGCGGGCTTGACACCTCGGCGCTTGTTTCCGCCATAGTGCCTCCTTAGCCTGTTGGTCCCGATTTCGCCGTTGACATACGCCTGCCTGAGGATGGATGCGCACCGGAAATACCAGAAGTCCGCGTCCTGGGGCGGCCTCTGGGCGTGCGCGCCCGTCTTAACAAGCCCGACAAATGCCGGCTTGTGTACCTTCATCTCCTTCAGCTTGTGTGCTGCCTTCTCTATGAGCCTGTTCGCTTCTACATCGTTTGCCGTGACCATATACGCACCTCAGTTTGTGCAACCCAAAATCCTTTCTGCAACCCTTATCTAGACGGAAAATTGGATGTTTTTTCGCAGGGTTAATGTGTCCATAATGATATTAAAAGATATCCTTTAGGGCGGTGATGCCATCCGGATAAGCGCTTTCTCGTCAAGAGGCTCGACATCCCAGTCTTCATGGCCCCCCGGCCTTCCCGCATGCGTGGCCGCATTCCCGGCTTTCCTTGGCCGGAACCTCACTTCCTTGGCATCCGCCGGCCACTTTTTCGAAAAGAGGTGGCCGTTCTCCGCAACCTCGCGCTCGAAGCGCACAAGCATCTCCCTGACGCCCCTGCATTCGAGGTCTGCCGGTATCTCCACCCGGAATGTCGTCACACTCGCGACATCCACCGAGCGTGTGACGCCGAGCCTCGCAAGCGCCTGCTGCGGAAGACAGCGCATAGGCGTGTCCGTCTCCCTTGCAAGGATGTAAAGGTGGCTCAGCACGAGCGAGCGGTATCTCTGGGCGGAAATCTGCCTGTTATTTTCCATGAGGGGGGATGTTGGTGCATAGCATATAAAATTGTTGTGCGGACCAAACAATCCATGAATACTGTTTTTCCCGAGGTCTTCCAGAAGGAAGGCACATTCCTTACAGAGAATGCCGACCCGGGCCGCAGGGTATACGGAGAGCGGTTAATCCGGGAAGGCGGGAAGGAATATCGCGTCTGGGATGCGTTCCGCAGCAAGCTGTGCGGCGCGATGAAAAAAGGGCTTAAGACATTCCCGTTCGCCCCGGGCACGAAGCTTCTCTATCTCGGCGCATCGACCGGCACGACTATCTCGCACCTGTCCGACATCATGGGGCCAGACGGCGAGATATATGCGGTGGAAATCGCCCCGCAGTGCATGAAGACGCTGATAGCACTGTCCGAGCGCAGGCAGAACATAATTCCCATTCACGGCGATGCGCGCCAGCCGCAGGAATACGAGGAGGCCGGAGCGGTCGATTCCATATACATGGACGTCGCGCAGCCCGACCAGGACGACATACTCATCAAGAACGCGAAGATGTTCCTGAAGAAGGGCGGAATCGCGATGATTTGCATAAAGAGCCAGAGCATCGACGTCACGAAAGAGCCGAAGGTGGTGTTCGAGGCGGTCGTGAAGAAGCTGGAGACGGTATTCGAAATCGTCGAGAAAATCAAGCTCGAGCCTTTCGACAAGGACCATCTCTTCGTTGTTGTGAAATACAACGGCTGATGGCCGGATTATAAAGCGCCGCTGCGTAATCCCCAGCGGTGCTGTCATGGCGCAACAAATCGTCCGGAAATCTGCCGAGGAAATGTTCACTGAAACGCTTAGGGCCCGTGGCTATAATCCCCGGGAGGCGCGCCAGATTATCGAAACGCTCGAGAAGCTCCGCGGAGACCGCGGCACGCTCACCCATGCCGTCCTTGACATCTGCACCCGCATGGCGAACTCGCGCTTCACGGATGATATATGGAGGATGATGGAGCGGTGGAACCGCGTAAGCCCGCGAACGACCTCGCTCGCCCAGCTCACTCCGGAACAGGCATCGGAAATCTCCGTTTCCGCAAAGGGGCCTGAAAGCCGGGTACCGGTGCCCCGGCTTGCATCGTCCGTCGCATTCCTTCCGCTTCCTGGCGGAGCGATGATCGGCATCCGGGAGATGGAAATCCTATGGCGGCTGTACCGGGCGCTCGGGCGGCAGGACGAAGCTTCAAAGCCGACCCCGCGCCCTCCGTTTGCAGTGCCGATGCGCCGCCGCCAGGACCCGTCCGAAGAGGGCTGGCATTCGTAATGCATCGGCATCAATCCGGTGCCCCCTCACGCAGCCGGAGCCGCCCGCGGCAATAGCGGCGTAACACCTTTTTATAAACATTTTCCCACAAATAATAACACATGGAATACCCGGAGATCAAGCACCGCCTTTGCCGCGAGGCTTTCCTCTACCCCCCGATGGAGCCGTTCGAGGCGCAGGGCCTCGACCCGAAGAAGGCGATGTCGGACCTGCTGGTCAAGTGCACGGCGATGTCCGGGATGGCCAACTGGCACCTCGATTCCCTGAAAAACTGGCTTATGCGTCTGTTCAACAGGAACGAAGTGGCATTCTACGGCAGCGCCATCTCGGATTCATCAAGCACATCGCGGGCTTCGGACATCGACATCATGTTTTTTCCCTCAAACGACCGGCTTCCCCTCGCGAACACCCCCAACTACATCCACGCCTACCGTGCTTTTGAGGACGTTCCACAGGGTGCGGTGCCCGCGCGGGCATCTATATCCCTTGCAGGCCCCCTGCTGTTCCCGGACACCCCGGACATCCAAACGCTGAGGCTGAT
>JAGVPF010000033.1 GCA_020052325.1 archaeon | reverse complement strand
GTTCGCCGGTTGCATGCAGCAGGTCTGCGGGAATGAGGTGAATTATGTCTGCGGGGATGACGGGGTCACATACCAGAACCCGTGCCTCGCGCAGTCCGCGAATTCGAAAGTCGCGTACAGCGGCATATGCCAGAGCAACGCCACCCCGTCAGAGCAACTTTGCTCGGACAGCGATTTGGGCAAGAACATCCTGGAAAGGGGCACAACCCAGGCTCGCGGGCAGAACGTAACGGAAGACTTCTGCATAAGCGGGAGCAGCCTGCAGGAAAGCTACTGCGATTCAGGGGCGATGAAAATCGAGACCATGCAATGCCCGGAAGGCAATGTCTGCGAGGACGGGCGGTGCACGGGCGACATATGCACGGATAGCGACAACGGCTCGGTCCCCAAAACCAAAGGGACTCTCGAGAAAGGCGGGTTGAGCGTCAGCGACACCTGTGGCGATGGGAAACATGTAATCGAGTACTACTGCAGCGGCAACCTGGCCATGAACACCACGATAGAATGCGGGGACATGGAGGGCTGCTCGGACGGAAAATGCGTCAGGCAGTCCGTCTGCTTCGACAGCGACGGGGGCAATGATGCCAATGAGAAGGGCACTGCGACAACGGATGGGGGCAGCTTCACCGATTACTGCAAGGACAATGAAACCATCATGGAGTACTGGTGCGACGGGAATACGCTTGAGCAGGACACGGAAGCCTGCGGTGCAGATTACTGGTGCAGCGGCGGGAAATGCGCATACCAGAACTGCCTGGACAGCGACGCCGGGAAGGACAAGCGGACGTACGGGCAGGTCGCAAAAGGCGGGATTGTCTCGCATGACGAATGCGTCGATTCTGACACCGTAAGGGAATACTACTGCGAAGCCAATGACGGGGCGAGCATCGACATGAACTGCGGGAGCGACGAGACATGCGCCTCGGGAAGATGCGTCCAGGCGAGCTGCGTGGACAGCGACGGCGGAAACGTCCCCCTGACCGCGGGCACGGTCTCGATAGGCACAGTCTCGAAGACCGACGAGTGCATGAACCTCACGATTCTCAAGGAATACCGATGCAACGGCGGAGACTACACATACTCGAATGTTGATTGCTTCGAGCACTTCCCGTCCAGCGTGCGGGGCATCTGCTGGAACAGGGTTTGCGCGCAGACGTACTGCATGGATACGGATGGAGGGCGTAACGAAAACGTCTCGGGTTCGACAACGATGACGACCGTGAACGGATATGCCGCATACTACAACGACGAATGCCTCAATAACCGCACGGTCGCGGAGTACTTCTGCGATTCCAACTGGCTGAGCGTGGAGAAGATGCCATGCAATAGTGAGCAGTACTGCTTCATGAGCCGCTGCGTTGATTCGCCATGCGTTGACAGCGACGGCGGGGCAGATTATCTGACTGCGGGCAATGTCACAAAGGGGCTGCGCGTCGAACCAGACGAATGCCTTGATGCGAACAAGCTCCGGGAATGGACGTGCTCCGGCAGCAGCGCCGTCAATGACGACCACACATGCCCGGCCGGATGCGATGCGGCTGGAAGGCGCTGCGTGCCGCTTTGATACGGCAACTGACGGCGTTTTCCGATATATATTTTTAAAACCATTTGAGGATAAACAGAACAAAAATACGACGAGGTCGATTACTATGCGAAGAGAGGACGAATACGGATTCGAGAAGATTATCGAGGTCTATGACCAGAAGACTGGCATGCAGGGCGTCTGCGTAATCCATAACACGGCAAGAGGCCCGGGGAAGGGCGGCATGAGGATGGTCCCGGATGTCACGACCGAAGAGGTCATGGGGCTTGCGCGCGCAATGACATGGAAGAACGCGATGGCTGACCTTCCGTTCGGAGGCGCAAAAAGCGGAATCAAGGCAGACCCGAGGAAGCTGACACCGGAGCAGAAGGAAATGGTCATGCGCGCATTTGCGCGGAAAATCAAGGATGTCATACCCGGGCAGTACATCGCCGGGCCGGATATGAACACTACCGAAAAGGAGATGGCCCAGTTTGCCGATGAACTCGGCACGCCGATGGCATGCACCGGCAAGCCCGCAAGCGTTGGCGGCCTTCCGCATGAGCTTGGGTCCACCGGGTTCGGAGTCGCGATATCCACAAGGACCGCGGTCGAGCACATGGGCAAAAGCCTGAACGGGATGACCGTAGCCATCGAAGGGTTCGGCAATGTAGGCACGTTCACAATGAAATTCCTGACCGAATGGGGCGCGAAAGTCGTCGCGGTCTCGGATTCCAAGGGAACCATCTACGACAAGAACGGGCTCAACTACGAGGACCTGATGAAAATCAAGGCGGAGAAAGGTACCGTCACGGCTGGCAAGGGCGAGAAGCTCGATGCCGCAAAGCTCTTCGAACTGCCGGTAGACATCCTCGTCCCCGGCGCAAGGCCGGATGTCATCCACATGGGCAACGTGGGCAATGTCAAGGCAAAAATCATTGCCGAAGCGGCGAACCTCCCCGCCAAATACGATGTGGAAAAGGTGCTGATGGGCAAGGGAGTCCTGGTGCTTCCGGATTTTGTCGCTAACGCGGGCGGCGTCATATCGAGCTATTGCGAGACCCAGGGCTGGGATGCAGACACCATGTTCAGGGTCGTCGAAGGGAAGCTCAGGAACAACACGAAGCTCATGCTCGAGCGGACGAAGGACCATGACACCCGCAAAGCAGCGCTCGACATCGCTCATGAGCGCGTCTCGGACGCAATGAGGATGAGGGGCTGGATGAAGTGAGCAAGAGTTCAATGCCAGCCATGTTGATGGTTGGCACCATCATCCTTCTATTTTTCCTGGTAGCAGCCTGCGGCATCCTCACTTATCTGTACCTCAGCCCATCGCCAGGCAGCGGCGGGCCGGGGCAGGGGGGGAACGGCGGCACCGGAAACAACAACAGCGGGGGCATCAGCCTCAACACCACAACGACGAATATCAGCGCAGAGGATATGGGGCTCTGGGACAGCATAACGCTCTCTAATGTCCAGGCTGCATGCCTCCAGAAGGCGAAGGAGGAGGCCGGCGGGAGCGCCAGCATGGTTTATACGTGCGCATGCACCGAAGCCGCACAGCCTTTGGTAAAATCGTATGAATGCAGCATTGAAACCGCCGACCCGTTCACTGAATACTTCGCAAACATCGACTGCCTGCTGGACCGGAGAACATGCGTCGTTGAGACTAATTACGGAAGCACGAACGTGTCCTTTTCCGAGCTTCGCGGCTATTATTCCGGCTAATCGATTAAGCCGCTGCCGGGGGCGTGGCGGGCATCTTTCATTTTTTTCTTATAATAACCACTTTAAATGTTTGGCAGCAAGTTTGTTGCCATGGACAATGGCGCACTCCGGAAACTGGCAGACAGCGTCAGGAGGGCGCCCGACCCGGTACTGAAGGGCAGAGAGGTCCTTACCGAGGAATACCGGAAGGCCGGGGGCGTCGGCGAGACCGAGGTCAAACTCTCGGCCGCATTCGAATTATTCCGCTCCATCATCGTTCAGGCGGCATATGAGGCGATGGGGCCAGGTTCATCATGGCTTAGTGCCGCAGACCTGGAACCTGAGATGGACGCGGCTTCCAAAGCATGCGCCATGCACCTCAACAACGGGCTCGCAAGCCAGATTTCCCGCGCATTTCCAAGCGAAGTCGGCAGCAACGAATATGCAATCAGGAGGGCGCTCGAACTCGATGCCATCCGCCCGGGGAGGTTCCTCGGCTCGATTCGGGCGCACATGCCGGGCGTCGGCTACGCGGTCAGCGTACGGAAAAGGTATGCCGAGAACCAGGACAGCTTCCGGATATGCTCGTTCGGAAACAGGAGGGCGTTCATTTTCGCAGACGGATGCGGCTCCGCGCGCTTCGCATCGCTCGCGAGCCATCTCGCGGTGCTAGAAGCCCTTGGAAGATCCGCGAACGGGCTTGATCGGAAGGGCATCTGCGCCATAAACGAGAAGGTGGCCGCGATGCTGAACAGCGAAAGCATACGCAGCTTCGATGAGCCCGGAAAGGACAGCGCCATAAGCACCCTGCTGGTCGGATTGTCGGAAAACGGGCGCTCGAAGGTCTTCAAGGTGGGCGACAGCATACCGTTCATCGTCTGGAACGACGGAGAGGCGGACATGCTCGAAGTGCTTTCAGAGCACTACGAAATGCGCTCGATAATCGGGCGGCAGGGGGGGCTCGCCGAATCGGATGTCGAAGAGAGCGAGCGCGAGGCCGGCAGGCTCGTCCTCACAAGCGACGGGGTGACGAATCTGCTTGCTGACGCACCATCCGAAATCAGCAGGTGGACGACGCTCTCGCACGACCCGGTGATAATCTCGGAGAGGCTAATGCGGTCGGTCCTGAGGGCGCAGATTGCCTTGGGATATTCCGATGACGCCACCATCCTTGTGGAGGATTCGGGCAGCTGAACCCGAACCGGCAGGCAAGTTGAATATAAATCACTTTTTTTTAGAAAGTATAACATTTATAAAAAGAGGCCAGCATATATACTACCGGATCAGTCAGATGAATTGGTGCTCTTATGAAGACATTGGCCGCAAAAGGCTTCAGGCTCATGGATAAATCAGGGATGGCGAGGGTTGCCGCAATCGCGGTGCCCATGGTACTTATCGAATGCCATTCCGGCCCAGCGCAGATGCCACCGCCCAATGTGACTGTGGTAAATATCGAATCTTCTAATCCGGAAACCGGAGTGGAAGCAAGCGTCAGGGATGCCAACGACTCAAGCGGGGCGCGCCGCATGAAACCCAAGGCGGCAGCCGAGCGCAAGACCGAGCTGAACGTGGATATATACGACAATTGCATGCTCCGCGCGCGCCTTAGCGTGATAAACCCCGATGGCTCGCTCGACCGCGTGATTCTCGATCCTAAAATAGACTTCACTCTTGAAAGCACACAATCCAATGGAACCGGCATCGTCTGCAGGCAGACCTGGGAATGCGACATCAGCCACATAGCCAGGGTGAGCCTCGCATACGGGCTTCGGACGGATATCGGCGCGCAGTTCAGACCTTCGCAGGATTCCGGCCTTTCCGCTTCTTTTGCGACAATTCCACTGCGGGCGGCTGATTTGGGCCAGTATTGCCCCTGAAAAGGAGGTAATATGCGGCTGCGGACATCGCCACAAAGAGCGCCAGCGATAGCGCCATGTCGTCGAAGCCGGTTCCGGTCATCTTGAAGACTGATGGGACCATTTCCAGGGCAGATGTCTCGTAATTCAGCAGGAGGATGAACAGGTTGTTCGCCGCATGCGCCCCAAGGGCAAGCTCGAGGCCGCCATCCTTCAATGTCACCAGGCAGAGCCAGTAGCCCACCACAAAATAATATGCCGAGGCTACAAGGGCGCCGTTTGACATCTCCGGATTTCCAAGATGGACGAGCATGAAGAGGGATGATGAAAGGAATGCCGCCATAAGCGGGTTCCTGACCGCCCTCCCGAACGCCTGCAGCAGATAGCCCCGGAATAGCAGTTCCTCGGATGAGGTCTGGATTATTGTGAGTATCACGTAGATTGGGGCGAAAAGCAGGAGCCGCCCGGGTTCGAACGAAAGGACGAACGAGGAGGGCTCGAGCAGGAACGATACGGCATTAGCTATCACATTGAAAGCAAAGAAAATCATGAAGCCCAGGCCGATTCTCCCCATGTCGGCCTTGGGGCGCGTTGTCACGAGCGAGGCAAGCGGCCTTCCGAGTACGTACCTCACGCTGAACATTACGCCAGCGGCAAGCGCCACGAACGAAAGCGCCACGGGAATATAGAATGTCAGGAAAGGGTCGAATCCGCTAAGAGGGCCCGGAACCGCCATCCTGCCCTCGTATTCGAATGGCGCACCCCCGTTAAAGATGACCACGGCCAAAAGAGGCAGGCTGCCGACAAACACCCACATAAAGAGAATAACGATGAGGGAGGCGATATGGTGCGAAATTCCGTTTTTTTCGGATTCGACCAATCTTATGAATGATTCCATCGCAGGGAATTCCTTCTTTTTGTTTATAAGCGTGTTTGCTGACGCCGGCCCTCGGCGGGGAGGCGGAAAAGTATATTAAATACGCAGGAGATTGCATTCGAGAGCACAGCGGGGGTGCCTGGAATGGTCATACGCAAGGGGGCGAAAAAGGCTTCTGCAACACCGGCTAGGGCAATCCCTCCCGGAATGACCGAAGACGAAGTGATATCCATCGAAAAGGAGACGATGGAGCGCGTCAGCAAGACTATTTCTGCGCTCGAAGGCGCGATTGCGACATGGGACGCCAGCGCCGACAAGCCCGAGGACCTTAAAGACAAGTTCAAGCGGTATAGGGCGGCCCTCGAAGCGCTGTCCAGCTGGCAGGTGAAAGCGCTGCGTTCTTACGGGAAAGGCGATATCGACGAACGGGTCGGGCTTCTTTGGGCGTTCGTGGATTTGTGCAAAACGTATATCTAGGGGGTGCCAAGTGGTCGAAAAAAACGTTGCAAGGCCGGATGATGCTTCCAGACAGGCAGAGGCGGCCATCCGCCAGATTGCGCCCCAGGCAATAAGAATTGATTCCACATTCACCGCTCACCAAGTCGGCGGAACGACAATATATTCGCGGGTGGAGCACGCGGACATGTCGCTCGAAGAGTTGAGAACCCACTCCGAGTCCGTCCAAAGAAAGATGGAGATGGGGCACCGTGAAGGGGGCCAAAAAACGCCCCGCCGCGATGCGCATTCCGAAATGCAGGTCATGCAGCAGACGCTTGCGCAGATGAGCTCGCTGCTCCTCCAGGACATACGGGAGGAGCATGCGGAGGAGCTGGAGGATCTCGAAAGCACCCTTGAGGAAGCGCGGGAAGCGCTCGAGGCGGGGGAGCAGGGGGATGCGGAAACCGAGCTTGATGAGGCGAAGGAGAAGCTCTCGAAGCTTGAAACCGTCTTCTCCTTAGAGGAGGAGATGTACCGCGCAGGAAGCCCCGAAGCGCTGGGCGAGGAGGCGTATGAAGGGATAAAGGATGCCCTCCATGCGGCTTTGCGCGACACGAGCGAAGAGAGAAGCGGCACGATTCTCGAAGCGGTCGCGCTTTACGCCCAAAACGCGCCCATCCTGAATCTTGACACTCCGGAAACGAAGGCGAAGCTGGCGGAGCTGGTCGCATTCATACAGAATTTGGGCCAGTCCGCGCAATCCGGCGAGGCTTACTCCCCCGAGAAGCAGCAGGTGAGCCAGCAATCGCTCGGAGAATTGCGGACGGGGGTAGCGCAGACAGTTCAGAATGTTCTTGGGCAATACGCCCAGGGGTTTTCAGCCCTTGCGCAGGATCTCCAGCGCAGGATTTCGGCAGAGGGCCAACAGGATTATGTCAAGGAGAAGCTCCAGACGGTCCTTGGCGAAGTGAACCGCATGCTGGAGCGCCTCGGAGTGGACAGGCGTTCGCAATTAACGGCACAGGAAGCCGGGACGATGGCGCAAGGATTTGTAGACCTTGCGATGCGCGCAGCAGGCATTTCACCGCAGGGGGCAGAGGAATCCAGGCAGGATGAGAGGGCGAAAGCGGCAACGCTCCAAGGAAGCGGCGCTGAGAGCGAACGGCGCGCGGCCCAGACAGGGACGCCCGAATGGTTCGGGCAGCAGGCGCAAAGGGCCCTCGATTCAGGCAACCGCGAGCTAGCCGGCCTCGCTACCACGATGGGCAATTTGGAAAAGGCGGCAAACGTCATCGGGCAAAAAGCATCTGATTTCCTCCCGCCCCAGCTCGTCAGCGGCATCATGGGCCTCATCTCCGGCAATGCATCGGGCGAGCAGGTCACGACGGCGGTCCAGAACCTGCAGCAGGCGATAGACCGGAAATTCGGCGTCAGCCCCGCGCGCGTTGCCGAGCGCGTCAACGACGGCATCAGAAGCCTGAGGGATGGGCTCGCATCGTTCTTATCACCCCAGAGTGGAACGCCTGAGGCGGCCATGCTGCCACAGGCGCAGGCGATTGAAAGGCAAGTATCGCAGGCGCAGGAGGCGCTGCAGAGCAATAACACCAAGCTCGCACAGAGCCTGATTGGGCATGCGCAAAGCCAGTTCCAGACAATGAGCGAGCTGGTGGACAAGGCGAAAAAGCTGCTTGGAATCGGTGCCCCGCAGGAGGTTGTGAGCGCGGTTCAGAGCGCGGCGCAATTCATTGGCACGCCGAACGAGCGGCGCGCGAACCTCATTATGGATGCCGCCGAACAGTATTCGAGATGTTCCCAATTGCAGGACCCGCGGATGCGGGAAGAGGGCGGCGTGCTGTCACAGCTTGGCGCGTTCATTTCAAGGCTTGCCGACCCGCAGCAGCAAATCGACATCGAAGCCGAGACGAGGACGCTTACCGGAATAGGCAGTGCAATCGAGGAATCCGCATCTTCCACAATCCACCAGGATACGGCCTGGATTTCAGCGCAGATTTCATCGAGCAACTTCCGCGACCTGCTCGCCAGCGCGATAGGAGCGGAACTCGGCGAAATCGGCGAGGAGGCGCAGGGGCTTCTGGACAGGCTCAATGACCCCGCACTGGCATCATCGGTTACACCGGAAGAGATAGCAAATGTGAAAAGGCACCTTGAGCAGGCGCTGAGATGCGGCGGCATCCTCCAGCAGGTGCCGGAAGGCAGGTTCAGGAACACCGTCGGGAAGATATTGTCGGCGGCACTCGGTTTCCTCCGTGGAGGGGGAAGAAGCGAGGATTACGAGCTTATGGTGGTATCCGGGCAGGAAATATCCAGCGACCCCCCCAGGTATTCGGATATTGCCGGGGATGTCGCAGGCGATGTGAAAAGGCTGGCGGAAGCCCCCCCTGAACAGGCGCAGGATGCACGCACCCGTCTCGTTTCACGGCTTGTGCCGGTACTGACCGAAAAGGTCCAGGAAGCGAGCGAGCGATTGGAAAACGGCGGAGCGCTGGAAACAGAGCTCAGCACGCTTGGACAGGGACTAATTGAAATGGCCGCATCGCCGGAGGAATTCGGCGTAGATGACATGCAGTTTGTGACTTCTGCGCTTTCATTGATCGCTCCCCTGATTGAGGAAGCACGAGCACCGGGGCTCGATGCATCCGCTGTGGAGGGCGCCATGGCTATTGCGGCAAAAGCAGTAGACATCCTGCGCAAAGGCGGGGACATGGAAACCGTGGCAGCGCAAGCGGCAGCGCAAATGACGCTCGCATTGACATTCATCAATGCGCCGGAGGAGCAGAGGGCGGCGATACAGTCGTTCGCAGAAGCATTACAAACGGACAAGTCGGCACTGGAGAAAGTATCCCAGCTCGGGCAGCTTCAGGCACAGCTTGCGCAATTCACGGAGGCTTCGGAAAGAAGGGGGCTTGACGAGCAGGCGCAGGCGGCGTTCGGAACCGCAATCTCGGAATTGCGGCTGGCGATAGATTCGCTGATTGGCACAGGCCGCGAGTATTCGCCGCAGGCGCTCGAAGAGGAAAAAGCGAGGCTGGGTGGTGCGCTGGCGGATGAAGAGCAGGCTCTGGCGTATTTGCAGGCGCTTTCGCCTATCCTGAACCTGGGCGAAATCCAGGCAACCGCTGATAATCCCGCCACAGGAATGCTCGCGTCCATCCTCCAAAACATTGCAGGGGAGCTCGGCACGGATATTGAAGGGGCAAAGGCTGCGCTCGCCTCGATAGTTGTGGATGTTACAACCCAGGGAAGGCTTGGGCAGATAAGCGCAATCGCGCAGGCGATGGACAGCGCGATGCAATCGCTTAATGGTAGCGCGAGGCATGACGCGGCAAGCATTTTCGCATCCGCGATATCGGCGCTGTCGGACGGACGCAGCGAAGAAGGCAGGGTTTTCAGCGTCATCGCTCTCGCATTCGCCCAAACTAACGATTCGGCCGGAAGGGCGGCGATTTTGCATGCGTACGACCGGTACAAGCTCGGGGAACTGGGGGGAGACCAGGCCCGGGCAATCGCAGGCATCGAGCAATCCCGCGCAGGATTCCTTGAAAGCGCCGAAGAGGGATTCGCAACCAACATAAATGCGTATTTCGACCTCGCGGAAATCGCCGTGGAGAACCTGAGCTCCGAGGAATCGGCAGCCGTCAGCGAACTGGCCGCGGCCTATGCAACGTGGGCTTCGGTAAAAGAAGAGGACATCACCGACCCGGCAATTCGGGAACGGCGAGACAGCGAAATGCGCTCGATTGAATCGCGCCTCGGCGACTACAGCGGAATCCGCGAGATGGCAAGGGGAAGGACGAGGATTATCGCAACGCCGATGGATATGCGGGAGAGGATGGAGGCGCCCCTTGCGATTGCGATTATAGACGGAACGGGTCTCGGCACCGCATTAGGAGGTGCGAACGCCAATGATGCGAGGCTGAAGCTGATTGATTTGCGGGCGGAATCCGAGACCATGCTGCTGCATGCGGATGCAGCCGCTTTCAGCGCCGAATTCGATGCGATACTGGGGGCTGATGAGAGGGGCGCGGAAAGGTCCGCCCAAAGATATGACCGCGAGAGGCACAGGCTTCTCGAGCGGGCGGACCGCGAGGAGGGGAGGGGCAACGAAGGGCTGGCCGCTTGGTACCGCGCACAGGCCGGGCTCATAGACCGGGGCATGGTAGATAGCGAGGCGTCACATGCATCGGAACTGTTCATCCGCGGGCAGGAAGAGATGGTGCAGGCGAT
>JAGVPF010000041.1 GCA_020052325.1 archaeon | reverse complement strand
TCGTCGAGAACTGCCCATACTGGGTCAAGGGCACCGTAAGGGAACCCCTCGGCCTGCGGCTCTTCAAGAACGCGGCCGGGTATATGGAAAACAAGGGGATATGATTGCCGCCCCGATTGATGCGGACGCGGCAACCGCCCGATTAAGGAAGAATCAGGATTGCGTCCTGCAGATGTTCACGCGGAGCGCGAGCACTACCCCGATAAACACGATGAGCACAGGCCATGCAAGAGCCCATTCCATCCCTGGAATCAACCCGAAATTAACCGGCAGCGCAAGCAGCCCGAAAGCGGCAAGCAGGAGGCCCGGCAGGTGCGAATGCTCTTCGTGGCAGTTGCTGCCGCACATGCAGCTTTTCATGGTTGCCGCTACCTTTGGTTTCTTCTTTTTTGGAGGCATAACTTTCACCGGGAGGAAATACGAGCGCAAGGTTTAAAAAAAATGAGGAACGCGCACGCGGCCACGCCGTGGCAGGGTTCACTTCGGCCCGGCAATCAGGAAGCCCGCCACCGGAAGGGCGAGGGCTACGAGCGCGATCTGGAATATGGTGTGCATGAGGTCCAGAAGCGCATGCGTGAGGAATACGGCGACCGAGTTGTGGGCGTCGAACGTCGCAAAGAGCCTCTTGAAATACCCTATCGCTATGATGAGCGGGATTGCGAGCATGAGGACCAGGAAGAAGGACGTGATGCCGGGCGTTTTGAGGAATGTGACTATGCGCTCGGAATTGTTGTCCAGCATGAAAAAGACGATTGCGCCAAGCCCTATCACGAACATGCCGATGTCTATCACGCGGCCGTTATCCGGGTACAGCCCCTTCGTGTATTCCTCCGAGATGATTTTGATTGAGCGGGGGATTTCCCAGATGATGAAGGATGCTACGAGCAGAATCGTCATCGTATCGAACATGGGGATGTTGATGAAACTGAAGAAGTCAGCGATGATATTGTATGCCATGATTCACTTGCCGCATATAATAATAAAAAGCCGCCGAACCCCGGGGGTATAACTGCCGAAGTAGGCATTGACGCTTGACGAAATCCATATAAAGATAGGCGGGGATAGAAGCCAGCTACGAGAGAAAAGGGCGAGAGGCCCAGGTGCTATATTTGCAAAAAATCAAAATGGAGATTACCTTGAACTTCGTTCAAGTCTCCCCATTTTCAGGTGGATGATGTGCAAAAAATCAAAATGGAGATTGCCGGGGAGATATCCCTTTCCGAGGACCCGGGAGCAACCATGCGCAAATGGCGCGAGATATTCGGGATATCCCAGGTCGAACTCGCCAAGCACCTCGGCATCACGGTTTCCACAATCAGCGATTACGAGGGGAACCGTAGGAAGTCGCCCGGCACCGGCGTCGTAAAGAGGTTCGTCAACGCCCTGTTCGACATTGATGTGGCCAAAGGGGGCGGCATCACCCAGAAATTCAGGGAGAGGGAGAAGCCGGTGAGCGAGTATTTCGAGGTGCATGAGTTCGCCCGCTCGATTCCGCTCAAGGATTTCGTCGACATGATTGGCGGGCGCGTCATCACGAACCCGGATTTGCTCGAATCGAAGAAGATATACGGCTACACGCTCATCGACAGCATCAAGGTCATACTCGACATGCCGTTCTCGTATTTCCAGAACTTGTACGGGAATGTGAACGAGCGCGTCTTCATATTCACCGGAGTGAGCACAGGGCGCAGTCCGCTCGTCGTCGTGCGAGTGAGCTCCTCAAAGCCATCAGCGATAGTCCTCCACAACATCGACCCGGCCAAGGTGGACCGCCTGGCGATAAAGATATCCGAGCGCGAGCGCATCCCCCTCATTGCGACGAACATGTCGATTGAGAAGGTCAAGGACGCGCTGAACCGCATCTGATTTTCAGGCTCCTTTGAGCTCTTTTCGCCCCTTGAACAGGTATGCCAGGCCGCCTATTGCGGGGAACACCCAGATGACTGCGAGCCATAGGACTTTCGTCCCCCCGCTTTGGTTTTTTGAGGAAAAAATCTCGAAGCTGGCGAGCGCGTTCGAGATGAAAAGCACTGGGGACGAGAGGATAATCAGTATCATGGCAGTCATGCCGAGGAATGTTTTAGCGGTGTTGCACAGGTTGGAAACCGATGCGCCGATGCCTGAAGCGCCGCTTCCCAGGGCGTCACCCGAATAATCGCACGCGCCTGCCGCACTGGCCCCCATCAGGACGGAAATCAGGAACGGGGTAAGGATATAGACGACTATGCAGATAACCGGGAGCGCAAGGAAGAGTGCCGAGAGCATTATCGCCCATTTAACGAAGTCCATGCAGTGAAATCCTTGTTAGATTTAAAAAATGTGCCCGCCAAATTCTTCCTATGCCAGAGAAAAAGACCAAGTTCATCGTGATAACCGGGTCCATCATGTCGGGCCTGGGAAAGGGAATAGTCTCTTCTTCCATCGCGAAACTGCTGCAGGCGCGCGGATTCAAGGTGATGCCGATAAAGTTCGATGGCTACCTGAACGTAGACTGCGGCACCATGAACCCGTTCCGCCACGGCGAGGTGTTCGTCCTCGACGATGGCACCGAAGTGGACATGGATTTCGGAACATACGAGCGCTTCCTGAACAAGTCGCTTCCCGGCATGTGCTCTATAACAGGGGGCAAGCTCTTCTCCAGGATAATCGAGAAGGAGAGGAAGGGCGAGTACCTCGGCCGCGACGTGCAGTTCGTCCCGCACCTGACAGGCGAAATCAAGGAATGGGTGCAGAAGGTCGGGCGCGAAAACGATGCGGATGTCGTCATGATAGAGGTCGGCGGCACCGTCGGCGACCTTGAGAACAGCTATTTCATCGAGGCCATGCGACAGCTCCATTTCGAGCACAACAACATGGCGTTTGTGCAGCTCACGTATGTCCCGAGCATGAGCCCGGGGGAGCAGAAGACGAAGCCCACCCAGCACGCGACGAGGCTTCTCCAAAGCCTGGGCATCCAGCCCGACATCATAATAGCGAGGGAG
>JAGVPF010000144.1 GCA_020052325.1 archaeon | reverse complement strand
GGAAACGTTGCTCGCCCGCGAATCGGCTTTCAGCGCCTCGAGTATCCGCTCGTCGACGGAATCAATCTTCATGAATTGCTTAACCCTGACAAGGATAATAAAGATAAGTGATTATATACGATATTCGTAGTCAATTAAGGCAATATGTTCCGGTATTCGGAATCAATTTACGATATATTTATAAATAGTTTGATGAACATATTTGCTATCAAGAGGCTCAGAATGAGCCATAGGGCACGATTGACATGATTTTGCAGGCGACGCATGAGAAAACGGGTTCGGTGGGAGCGGCATGGCCGCCCAGGTACGATGCCCATAATAACAGGGTGAAGGGATTCTGCACACGGTCAATCGGCTCCATGGAAGAGGCGCGGGGGATGTTCCGCGAGGTGGAGGATGCGCAACGGGCAGCTCCGCAGGCGACGAGAACAACTGTCAGGGCGTTTGTTGAAAACGGCCTCGTGGAAGGTTTGCGGAGCGAATCGCCCATCCCCGTCGAGGCGAGTTTCGATGCGGGAAACGCGGTAGGTGGGCATTCCATAGTATATTTCGGCATCACGACCCCATCCAGGATGCCGCCGCCGGAAGTTACTGAACGCGAGCTTGCGAGCGTCAAGGCCATCCAGGAGCTGAAGAAAACGGAATGGTCCCAGGCGCTAATGAGGATAGCCGAGGCCGGGTACGGGGTATGCAGGCTGAATGGGGAGAGCGGGCAGCAGGTGGGCCGGCTGCTCGAGCTGTACCAGGAAGCCTACCAGGAATACACGTTCACGCTGACGCTGCAAACTGTCGGCGACATGCTGAACAATGGCAACATCGTGATTGTCGGCCAGGACCAGAAGGCGCAGGTTGTGTCGGCACTCATCGCAGAGCATGTTGAACTAACGCTCGAGCATGGCAGGACAGTCCATCTTTACGAGCTAAGCGACTATGCGACATTCAGGGCGCACCGGGGCAACGGGCTTATTACGCTCATGCAGATGGAAGCGATAAACACCATTCGAGGCATGGCCGGAGGGGAGAGGGCGATAATCTACGCCGAAGACCGCGCACCCTGGATGGCGGTGAACCGCTCCTCGCAGAGGGCCGGCATGGAATATTGCGGAACGCTCATGCAGCACTGCGTGATTGTCAGCGACAGGGATTTCGGAGAACAGGGCAGGTTCGAGAACCTGAATGTCTGGGCGCACTTGCCATCCAGGGGGGCTTGAAATGGAATCACTGGAGCTGCTGCGCAGGATTGTCGGGATTGACTCCGTTTTCCCCCACGAAGCCGAACTCGCCCACTTCCTTGCCAAAGAACTCGAGCACGCGGGCTTTTCAGTCGAGATGCAGAGGTTCCGCGATGGCGCAAATAGAGAGAGGTTCAATGTTCTTGCCACACGGGGAGAAGCAAGCGAGAAGCCGCTTCTTCTGTATGGACATATGGACACCGTGCCGCCCTATGGCTATGAACGCGAGGGACGGAACCCGTTTCATCTCGAAGAGCGGGACGGGAAGCTGCATGGCCTTGGCGCATATGACATGAAAGCCGGGGTTGCGGCGATACTTCAAGCTGTTTCGCAAGTGCGGAACGAGCGCCCCCTCAGGGTCATGTTCGTCAGCGACGAGGAGGCCGATTCGAGGGGATGCTTCGAGGCGGCGCGAAGCGGGTTCATCAAAGGCGCGGGGTTCGCGCTTGCTGCCGAGATTTCGGATGTTCACGGGATTTCTGAAAAAACAAGGACGATTACGCTTGGACGGAGGGGAAGGGCGCAGTATGAGCTGGATGTTCCCGGGCGGAGCTTCCATGCCGCACGGGCATCCGAAGGCATATCCGCTATCACCGAAGCCGCGAAGCTCGCGCTCGAAATCGAACGCATGAACGACACGCTGCCCAGACACCCAGAACTTACGGCGGGCCATATGTTCGTGCGCTCGTTCCATTCTGAAAGCATCTCGCTTTCGCTCCCGGATTCGGCAAAATTGCTTATCGACAGGCACCTCGTGCCTCCGGAGGATGCGGAAAGCGCAGGAAGAGACATCGAAAGCAGGATACGCTCGTTATACGAGGCGGGGGCGATGAAAGGGGCTGACGGACGAATAACCACCGTCCGAATGATGCCCCGGGAAGTCCCTTACCTGATGCCCTATGTCACTCCGAAGGAAAATCAAGATGTCATTCGGCTCTCGGACGCCATAACGAGGGTGCTCGGGACGCCTGCGGCATGCAACTATGGCATGTCGGTGGCCGACGAAAACCTGATAGCCATGCAGGGAGTTCCCGTCGTGTCATACGGGCCTATAGGCGGCGGCGAGCACTCGAATGATGAATGGGTCTCGAAACAGAGCTATCTCGAATTAATCGAAGTCCTCAAAGCGTTCATCGCGTGAGAGATGGGAATGGGAGTAAATTCTCATAGCATATCCTTGGCGACTTCGAAGCATGCCATCGTGTAGGTCTTGAATACGCCCGGGGTCGTGCGAATCCGCTCGAGTATGATGTTCCCGATGTCCTCGATGCTCCTTCCGCGGACCTTCACGAGCATGTCCCATTCGCCCGAAACTATATAGACGCCAAGCACGCCGCTGATTTTCGCGATGTTGCGGGCCACTTCGTGCTGGTCCAGCCGGGATTGCCGGTCATACTCGATAAATACGAAAGAGAGCGTCGGAAGCCCGGTCTTCGAATAATCCTCTTCTATGGTGAACCTTCTTATCACGCCGGCCTTCTTCATCCGCGAAATCCGTTCATGCACGGTCGCACGGGGGATGCCGAGCATGGTCGACAGCTCGGCGATGGTCTTCCTTGCGTCCAGTTTGAGGGCCTGAAGCAGTTGGAAATCGTTCTCATCCAGTTTTCCTTCAGTCATATTGGATAATATCCAACATTAAGGTTATAAAGGTGGCTTTTATTGGATATTTTCCGGATATTTTGGGTTAAATATTAAATATAAAGAGCAACGCGTTCCATCCATGTCCCAATCACTCGCACTCAGAGCCACCCTTGCGGCGGATGCCCGCCCTTTGCGGAGGGAGGCGTCGCATTTCAAAATGCCGCCCGACTCGCAATGCCGCACGCGCATAGTTGCGCCGGATTCGATGGAATGGAGCGAGCTTCAGATGAGCCAGAGGCTTGCGCATGCTCCGCATCTTGAAGCGCTTGTGCGAAGCGGGAAAGCATCCATCGTTTATTGCGAAAGCGCGACATCCTCCTGCGAGGAGAAGGCGCTGGCTGCAGGCCTGCACCCTGATTCCGTAATCAAGGCGATTTATGCCAAGGAGATTTTCGGGGAGGACAGGCACATTATCGTAACATCCGGCCCGAGGAGGATTCGGCTCGCCCATGCGCTTTCAGAAGCTTGCGAAGGCTCGAGCATCAGGGTCGCGGACGATACCCCTCCAGGGATGACGCACGGCACCTGCACACCATTCGTTTCCGACGCCGTTGCGAGATCGCTCTCGTTCATTGGCGTGGAAAGCCCCCTTGCCGAGCGCAGGGGGAAGAAAGGGCGCGTGCTGGGATTACTCGGGGACATCGAGGCGGACGTGTCAATCGGCGGGACGGATGCGCTTGCGCACCACCTTTCAATCAGGATGAAATATGCGGATTTAGTTGATGCCCTCAAAGCCGCCTATGGGGACAAGGTCGTTCTTCTTGCAGAAGTCGAAAGGCTCTGATTCCGCCATTCCGCAATCGATTATAAAGTCCGGGCGTGTACGGGATTGCATGAAAACGCTCGCATATCTGGCCATTCTGGTTCTGGTTGTTGCAGGATGCATCCAAACCCCGCCCCCTGCGGCGAACAATTCGACGAACATCACCCCGCCGGCGAACAATACCACCGTGGCCCCGCCGGGATACGAGGTAAGTGATTACTGCCAGAAAGACAGCGACTGCGTCCGGCTGAACAAATGCTGCGACTGCGGCTTAGGCGGGTATGTCAACATATACAACCAGCAGCCAGAGTGCCCCCCAGGAGAGCCGAGGTGCATGTGCCCGATAGCGCTTTCGCACGGCGAATGCGAGGATAGCAGGTGCGTCGCGATTGCAGGAGACGGGAATATCACGGAGCCCGTTGATGATGGGGGGAATGGCAATGGCACAGCGGCCCTTCCTTCAGGCTTCTGCGGCACGTCCACAAGCGGCACTTGC
>JAGVPF010000062.1 GCA_020052325.1 archaeon | reverse complement strand
CTCAGACAGTGGGCGGCTATGTATTCGAGTACCTGGGCGTGGATGGAAGCGGGAATGCCCTGTTCAACATCTCCTGCGGCGGCAACGTCGTGGAGGCGAGCTATGCGTTCCCTGAGGATGTGAAGACCACGCTGACCGTTGCGCTCGATGGGAAAACGATAGAGGTCACCCCGCACTATTGCACCGCGACGGTGGTTGCAGTGGGGATAGACGTCAAGAACCTCTGATTTTTTTATTATTTTTATCATTTTATTCCGAGGACTTCCCTCGCTTTTTCAAGGTCCCTCTCAAGGGGCCTGATTGCAACTTCGGTGAAATCCTGCTTCCTGCTCACGATATAGAGGCTTTCCAGGTTAATTCCCTTATTGGCAAGCTTTCTCGTGATTTTGCCAAGCTCGCCCGGGCGGTTCATCATCTTGAAGATGAGCGTGTCGGCTTCCTTGATTGTGACGCCTGGAATCTTGGAGAGAACCTTGGTTGCGGTCTGGACATCATTCGTTATAACCCTGAAAACAGCCTTGCCATCAATCCCGTAGGCGGATATAGCTTCGATGTTGACCCCGACAGAACCGAGAGCCTCGGCGACAAGGGCCAGCGAACCGACGTCATTCCCTGCTATGATAGTTATCTCTTTCATGGTCATACCACCCGAGAACGGATAGGCCTCCCAAAATTAAATAATCTTTCCCTGTGATGTGGATATGTATGGTGACGAAGCAGCAGATACTGGACAAGATGGGCCTCGTCATCGACCCCGAGCTGGGTATAAGCATAGTCGACCTCGGGCTCGTGTATGATGTGGATATCCGGGATAGGGCCGCGGATGCGCTCCAGAAGGTATTCATAAGGATGACCTTCACGACGCCGGCATGCCCGCTGATAAACGAGATATTGAACGAGGTCACGGCCCGGCTCGACGAGTTCAAGGAGCTGGATATCGAGCTTTCGGTCGTTTTCGAGCCGCTATGGACGCCGGATAGGATGTCCAAGGGGGCAAAAATCAAGCTGGGATTTCTATGAGAATAACATTCTATGGGGGAGCGCAGGAAGTTGGAAGGGCGAGCACCCTGCTCGAAGTGGGCGAGAGGAACCTGCTTCTTGACTGCGGCATAAAGCTCGGCGAGAAGACCGAGTACCCCCTTCTCCATGACGATGAGCTGCGGCGGATAAGGAACATCACGGTTTCGCATGCCCATTTGGACCACAGCGGATACCTGCCCCACGTCTATTCCAAGGGTGCAAAACCCAGGATTTTCCTGACAAAGCCGACACGGGATTTGATGGGCGTGCTCCTTGCCGATTACCACCGCATCCACCACGGCGAGAGGGAGCAGCGCAAGCTGTTCTCCGAAAAGGATGTCGACGGGGTGCTGAGGGACGCATTGATTGTCGAGTACAAAGAGCCATTCGACACGAGTTTCAGGACGACGTTCTTTTCAGCCGGCCATATCATGGGAAGCGCGATGACGCTTGTCGAGGAAGGCGGCAAGAGGCTCCTCTTCAGCGGCGATATCTGCATGCGCAAATCCCGCGTCCTGGACCCGTGCGAGCGCGGCATAAGCGCGGACACGCTCATCATGGAGAGCACGTATGGCTCGAAAACCGACCTTGTGCCGAGCTTCAAGGACAGCTACCAGAAGATGATAGGCATCATCAAGGAGACGCTGAATAATGGCGGGCACGTCATAATACCGAGCTTCGCCGTAGGCCGCGCGCAGGAGGTGCTCCTTGCCCTTGACGACTACATGCGCTCCGGAGCGCTGCCTCCGACGAAGATTTTCATCGACGGCATGATAGGCAAGGCGATGAAGATTTACCGGCATAACGCGATATACGCCAATGACGACATCAAGCGGCGCATACTCATGAGCGAGGACGACCCGTTCAAAAGCCCGAATTTCCACCACCCCCGCTCGAAAACGCGCGAGGACGTGCTGAAAGAGCCCTGCATCATCGTGACCACGTCAGGCATGCTGACAGGCGGCCCGGTGCTATTCTACCTGGAGAAGCTCGGGAGCGACCCGCGCAATGCGCTCATATTCGTGGGCTACCAGGCCGAGGGCACCCCGGGAAACCATGTTCTTGCAGGCAACAAGACACTGAAACTGAGGGACAGGGAGATTACACTCGGCCTAAGGGTGGAAAGCGTGAGGCTGACTGGCCATGCGGATTTCAACGAGCTCGTGCAGTTTGCAAAATCGGTCAAGGGACTGAAAAGGATTTACCTCATGCACGGGGAGAAGAGCGACCTGAAAGACGCGCTTGAAAAGGATTACGACGTCGTCATCCCCAGGGTCCTGGAGACGTATTCCAGCTAACCATGGATTGGTCTACCCCAATGAATGAAGAAGGAATAGCCTAAAAATAATGAAAAAATAAGAAGAAATCAGGTGTACTCCCAGCACTCTGGCTCGGCGATATAGAATGGCACCCAGCACGAATGGGACGCGTCCCCGTCGACATACGCCTGTATCTTGCCGGACGCGTGCGGGTCGCCGGTTATCGTGTACTCGGTCCCGAACGTATCCGCATTGAACAGCGACACGTCGCCCTCGGTCGTCCACACGACGCTGGTGCAGGTCTCATTCGCATGCTCGCCGCACATTATCCCCACCCAGCCGTGCGAGCCGGGGAAGACGCTAAGCGGACCCGTGCCGATTGTGCACCACTCGGATGAGCCCGGGTTGTCCGGGTCGTCGGTGTGGTTCGTGTCGTTTCCGCCCGAGCCGTTTACCACGGTTATCGGCGCGAGGACGATTTTGCCCACCATCGGGTCGGGCATGATTGCCCATGACGCGAATCCTTGCAGGTCGCCCGCATCGGACGAACCGGGCGCGGTGTAGGTTGTGCCGCCCGTGCTTGAGTTGCCCGTGCTGCCGCCAAGGCCGTTCACGTGGTCGTATTCCGCATCGTCAGGCACGCTCGGCGTGCTGTTCACGAAGCAGTTCAGGACGAAGTACTTGGACGTGCTTATGTTCATCGTGGCGCTTGCCGGGATGAACTCGCACTCGTATTCATGGCCAAGGCCGTCGTCCTTGACATCGACGTCCGAGTGGCAGTCCGCTATGCCGGAATGATAGTTGAGCGTTCCGCTTGTTCCGGGCGGAGATGTTGCGTATGCCCAGGCGTGGGTGTTCGTCCTCTCCACGAAATCGCCTACGATTCCGTCCCAGTACCAGTTGCTGCCTGAGCAGGCAACCGGGTCGCCTGCGAGGTTCTCGCACGTGACGGTGTATTCAGCAACAGTGAGAGGCGCGACCTCGAGGGCCGGCGGCTGCACTTCGCAGGAAACCGCACCTGAAAGGTCGACCGGGGCGCTGCATGTTGCCGCCGAGCCGCATGTCGCTGCCGAGGTCTGGCCGTTGAATGTCAGCACCGTGCCTCCTGATGCGCTGGCGTCGCGCGATATGAGGACATAGAGATCCTTGGT
>JAGVPF010000017.1 GCA_020052325.1 archaeon | reverse complement strand
AATCCCATTATCCCGCGGCAGCGCTCCGGGCGGGAGGATTACCAGCGAGAACGATTTGAAAAAGGCGGTCCTTGCCGCATTGCCGGAAACGATGGAAATCGAGGTCGCTTTCGTTGAAAGCATCCCGCGCTCCAAATCGGGCAAGATGCGTGATTTCATTTCCAAAATCCGGAAGCCGCCTCAGATATGATTTTTTATAGGATTCCGGCTAATCCCCCCCATGGCGTTGTCCGACCCGATACGAGTCGCATTGATTATCGCCGAGCTGCGCAGCAACCAGTGGAAGAGCCGCGACGAAATCGAATCAATCCAGGAAGAGAGGCTAATCCGGCTCATCGCTCATGCGCGCAAGCATGTTCCGCATTATCGTAAATCCTTCGACGGAACCGTATTCGAAGGCCTAGACAGCCTGCAATCGCTTCCAATCGTAAAAAAGGAAGACATACGCGCAAACGGGGCATCATTCATCAGCGGATTGCACAATCGGGAATCGCTTCGGAAATTCCGCACCACCGGCACGACCGGGGAATGCCTGGAGCATTTCATGGACCATTCCGACGGGTTGACCGGCACCGCCCTGCGCCAGCACAGCTTCATGCAGTGCGGCTTCTCCCCGCGCGACCTAATGGTGAACATGGCATACAGCCGGATGCCGAAGTTTCCGTTCCAGCCGCTGCTCTATCGGGTCAGGAATGTCCTGCCATCACTTGATATTGAAAAAAACCTCCTTGCCCTGAAATCCGCATCTGCGGATATAATCTACGCATATCCGTCCAATTTGGTGCTGATGGCCGAGCATAACCTGAAGTCCGGTTCGCGATTCAAGGTGGGGAAGGCCATTTCCGTATCGGAAATCCTGTCGGAACGCGCAAGGAAGACGATTTCGGATTCATTCGGCTGCAGCATCCGGGACTACTACGCGGCAAGCGAATGCTGGGCCATAGCGTGGGAATGCGAAAAGGGAAGCCTGCACATCAATTCCGACCACGTCGTCGTGGAGGTCGTCGATGCGCGCAACAAGCCTGTCGGGGAGGGGAAAAGCGGCAGGCTCCTCGTGACCCCGCTCTGGCGCCGCTCCATGCCATTCATCCGCTACGAGATTGGCGACTGCGGCACGCTCGGTTCGGGCTGCGGGTGCGGGCGTGGGCTCCACGTGCTCAAATCATTGGACGGAAGGACATTGGATTTCATCGTTCTCCCGAGCGGCAGGCGTATATCCTGGTTTTTCCTTGAAGGCCCGATATGTTCAGCCGGTAGCATGGCAGCCCTTCAGGTTGTGCAGGAAAGCCGGGAGTCATTGCATATCAAAATCGTTCCGAACACGGGATATGCGGCCGGCATAGGGGAGCGCATCAGGAAAGCGGTCCTCTCGATTCTTCCTGAAAAAATGTCGGTCTCGGTTGAAATCACTGACGGCATCCGGTCAGGCGCCCGCGGGAAAAAACCCGGGTTCATATCGAAACTGGGGCCATCGGCCTGACCATTGCCGGCACCGCTGCAGATTTTAATTTAATCCTGCCAATACCTATACTGGTTGCCATGGAAGACACGGAAAGCGGGTTGTACCATCTGGAAGGGAGCTCAGGGCTGCCGATAAACCGGAAGCTCATCATCAACGTAGCCCTCACCGGCAATTTCTCGTCAAAAGCGGCCAACCCGAATGTTCCCTGCACGCCGGAGGAAATAGCGCTTGACGCCGGCAAATGCTACGAAGCCGGAGCGACATTCTTCCACATCCATGCCAGGGAGGATGACGGGAAGCCTTCCTGCCGGAACGAGCTTTACGAGGAAATCCTATTAAAAGTCAGGAAAAAATGCCCCGATGGCATCATATGCGCCACAACGAGCGGCCGTGTCTTCAAGACGTTCGAGCAGCGCTCGGCCGTCCTCGACCTTGAAGGCGATGCGAAGCCTGATTTTGCCAGCCTCTCGATGGGCTCGATGAACTTCCCGACCGAGCCTAGCATCAATTCGCCAAGCATGATTGAAAGCCTCGCAAAGCGCATGGCGGAAAAGAACGTCCGGCCCGAACTCGAGATTTTCGAGACCGGGATGATAAACTATGCCACCTATCTCATGCGCAAATCCTTCTTCCGGAAACCGCTCTACCTGAACCTGTTTTTCGGCCTGCTTGGCACGATGCCCGGCCGTTTCGTGGACATCGTCCACCAGGTGAACAGCATCCCCGCAGGTTCAATCTGGGGGGCTGCCGGAGGCGGGCGTTTCCAGCTGCCCATTAACACTTCCGCAATAGTGATGGGCGGCCATGTGAGGGTCGGCCTTGAGGATAACCTGTATTACGATTACGGCAAGACGGTCCCTGCCACAAACGATATGCTCGTCAAGCGTATCGCGAGGATAGCAGGAGAGCTTGGGCGGCCTGTCGCATCGCCATCCGAAGCAAGGATGATTCTCGGCATTGGCGTGCGTTAGGCCTATTGGTGCAGATATGGGGTTGCTTGGGGGGATGGGATATCTTGTCGAATTCGCTTTGGAGCAGTGGAAAAACCCGGACGAACTCCGGATTTTGCAGGAGAAGCGACTGAAAAAAGCGCTCGAAGAGGCGTCGGGCGTCGGCTTCTACAGGGAAATGCTTCGCCAATCGGACTTTCGCTCCTCCGATGCCTTCACCATATTGGAATCCCTTCCGACAACAGCCAAAGAGCGAATCCAGTCAAATCCCGGCGCCTTCATCCCAAAAGGCAATGGGGATGGCTCGGTTATCTTCCGCGAAACCACCGGTTCGACAGGAAAACCGCTCGAGGTGCGTATGGATAGGCGCGCATCCACAATCCGCACCTCCCTCATGCTGCTGAATACGATGTCCTGCGGGCTGACCCCGTTCAGCCGGACGGCGAACCTTCGATTCTCAGATGGGGTGAAAAGGCCCCCCTCGGGCCGCATGTACGGCGTCCTGCCCTGGATTGCCCTGGACATCCTGGATGATGAGAAAAAGAACCTTGACATCATGCGGAGTAAAAGAGTGGATTCGCTGGGTTACTACCCCTCCGCCATGACACTTCTTGCCCGGGCAAACATCGACAGTGAAAAACCATTGCGGTTGAAGCAGGTCCTGTCCGGGGCTGAGATGCTGAGCCCCGGCTGGCGCAGGCTTCTTGAAGACTCGTTCCGCTGCCCGGTTTTCAACAAGTACGGTTCCTGGGAATTCGGCCCAATCGCATGGGAGTGCCCGGAAGAGCACGGCATGCACGTCAATACGGGCACATTCCACATGGAAATATTGGACGGCAAGGACCGTCCGCTCCGCCACGGGACGGGGAAAGTCGTTATGACCTCATTGTGCAACAGCGCCATGCCTCTTATCAGATACGAACTAGGGGACCTTGCCAGCTGGGGCGGGCAATGCCCGTGCGGACGCGGCCTTCCGGTCCTGAAATCTCTTGAAGGCCGGGCCGATGACATGGTCGTCCTGCCTAGCGGCCGGCTCCGCTCGCCTCTTTCGGTCCGTT
>JAGVPF010000031.1 GCA_020052325.1 archaeon | reverse complement strand
CTAAAAAGGATGAAGAGGCAGGCGGGCGCGATTGTCCTGCGCGAAGCCTACGAGGGATACGTGCCCCTTGGCGTCTTCAACGTCCGCGAGAATGTCCGGAGCGCCCTGAGGGAACCGCACAGGGAGTTTTCAACGTTCCGGGATTCGCTCAATTACGTCTCCACGCGGCTGCGCCTGCCGCTGTCGAGGTTCATCGAGCAGGGCCCGCTCATGCGGGATATGCTAACAAGCAGACAGACCACATTATAGATATGGACAAAGGCATGAAGTGCATGTCAACGGGTGCATGATGAAAAATGAAAAGGATTGAGGAAAAGCTCGCGAAGTTCGGAATAATGCCGGGCCTGGAGAGGACGCAGAGAATCTGCGAAGCGCTTGGGAGGCCGCAGGACTGCATGGAGGTGGTCCTCGTCACCGGGACCAACGGCAAGGGAAGCGTGGCCGCGGCGCTCTCTGCGATGCTCACCGAGGCAGGACACCGCACGGGCGCGTATTTCTCCCCGCACATCATGAAGTACAACGAGCGGTTCAAAATCGACAATAAGGAGATAACCGACGAGGAGTTCCTGCCCTATGAGGACATGCTGCTGAAACTGCACGATGAAGGGTACGAAATGACCGTTTTCGAGGCCCTGACTGCGATAGCGTTCAGGTATTTTGCCGATAGAGGATGCCGGTATGCCATCATGGAAATCGGGATGGGCGGAAGGTTTGACGCCACGAATATCGCCTCGGAGCGCGCGGCAATCATCACGAATGCCGCACTTGAACACACCGAATACCTCGGGAATACGGTGCGCGAGATTGCCCGCGACAAGTCGTATATCATAAAGAACCCCAAGGGGACTGTCGTGACCGGATGCACTGGCGAAGCGCTTGAAGAGGTGAAAGCCAGGGCGGGAGAGGTTGGCGCGGGCCTCAGGGTCCTTGGCCCGGATTTCGGCTTTACCATAAAAGAGGCCCGGATCGATTCGACCGTATTCGATTATAGGGGTGCAGGAATCTATAACAGCCTCCGCATCGCCCTTGCAGGCAGGCACCAGGCATCCAACGCGTCGCTCGCGGTCGCAGCTGCCGAAAGCCTCGGGCTTGGTGAGAATGCAATCCGCTCCGGGCTTGAGAAGATCAAGCACCCCGGGAGGCTGCAAATCGTCTGCAAAGCGCCGCTCGTCGTGGTCGACGGCGCCCACAACGCCGATGGCGTGAAAACGCTTGTCGAGAGCCTGGACCTTTATCCCCGCGATAAGCTCATCTGCGTCTTTTCCGCGCTTAAGGACAAGGACTGGCGCTCGATGCTCATGATGATAGGGCCCAAATGCGATGAGATGATAATCAACCGGATTCAAAGCGAGCGCGCAGAATCCCCGGAAGAGATTGCGAAGGAAGCGGCCATCCATACGAAGGCGACCGTGGTCATGGACATCGCAGCGAGCGTGCGCCTTGCCAAAAGGAAAGCGGGCAGGAAGGGGATGGTGCTGATTTGCGGGAGCCTGTATATGATTGGCGAGGCGATTGCAGAGGCCCGCCGGCCCTAAAAGGTAATAATAAAAACATAACCGGCTACCATTGATTCAGGACTATGTTTAGTCCGAGTGCTGGAGGGATAAAAATGGACAAGAATGCAATCCGTGGAATCGTATTCCTCGTCATTTTTGCCGCGCTGGCTTTTATCGCGCTGCAGATGCCGGTTTTCGCACTCGCAGGCGTCACCGGAAAAAGCTTCACGCTCTTCGAGTTCTTCGGCCCCGTGGCAGGCGCCTTCATCGGCCTGCATGGCGTCATTGCGGTCGGGCTTGCCAAGCTTTCGAACGCAATCGCAACCGGCTCGCCTTTTGGCGTCTGGGACATCGCAAAGATGACCCCGATGATGTTCGCAGCGTATTACTTCTACAGGAACGGTGCCCGCGGATTCGGAGACAAGCTCGGGCTGATTGTGCCCGTTGCGGCCATGGCTGCATTCTGGCTCCATCCCGTTGGCCAGCAGGCATGGGTGTACGCGCTGTACTGGCTGATTCCGGTCGCGATGAAATTCCTACCTGAGCGGCTTGTCCTTCGAAGCCTCGGGTCCACGTTCACTGCGCATGCTGTCGGAAGCGTCCTGTTCCTCTACACGATACCGACCGCGCCAGCGCTATGGTTGGCGCTCATACCGGTCGTGGCCCTTGAGAGGGGTGCATTCGCCCTCGGGATATCGGCCAGCCACATCGTGTTCACGAACGTGATGAACGCGGTGGACAGGGCCTTCCACATCTCAAAATACGTCAATGTGGAGAGGCAGTACGTTTTCCACATCTGATTTTTCTTCCTTTTTCCATATTTTTCCGCATTTTCGCGCGTTTTTCACATGGCACCGGTGATTTTGCCCGCCCGCTAATGAAAATCATTTATAAGCTTGGCGTCCAATCAACCTCATGAATCTCCGCTATGCCGTGCTGTTTCTCATCATCCTGGAGCTTGCGCCGATTGTTTTTGCAGACTGCGTCGGCTACCATGACGCATTCTATGTCCGGGTCCTGGATGGGAACAAGCGGCCGATAAGCGATGCGGTAATCACGGTCAAATACGACCGCGGCCTGAGTTTCGGCGATAAATACTTCGTCACTCCGCCCAAGACCACCGACGCGACGGGGCAGGTGTATTATGACATATACAACGGCGGCACGACCACGAGGACCATAGACTGCAAAATCGAGATAAACGCCAGCGGAGGCGGTTCCAGCAAGAAGATGGTCATCGAGGCCAACAAGCACGGCCCGACCGTGGATGTGGTGCTGAGCGATGTTTTCCAGCTCCGCTTCTATGTCCGCGACCAGTTCAAGGCGCCGCTCCCGAATTCATCGGTGAATGTCGGCAATTACAGCGGGGATACGGACAATAACGGCATGTTCTACAGGCAGCTGAAATCGGGAAAGTATAACTACTTCGCAAGCTTCATGGATGCCAGCCAGGCAGGCTCGCTCAATGTCAGCAACGATACGGAATTCGAAGTTATTTTCCCGCATTACCGCATCACGCTCGACGTATCTGATGACGCCGGCAAGGCGCTCCCGTGCGAGCTGGAGATATTCAACAAGACGTTCGACCTCTCAAACGGCCATTTCGAGAACGAGAGGACATTCGGCGAGTCGGTCCCGTACATCGTCAATTACCGCGGGATAAAGAGCGAGGATGTCATCCTCCCGGCAACGGAGCCCATCGTATATGTAAGATACGATATCAACGCGCCGCTTTTCGGAAACATCACATCCGAAGTGATAAACAACCGGTACAAGCTCGGCATAGAGGTGTGGGACCCGAACCAGTACGCATGGGGCCTGGACGTGTCCACGATGAAGATGTACTACAAGCTCGAGCCTTCGGACGCTACGACGCCCTGGAGCAATGCGGTCGTCTATACGACCGGGCGGAACAAATTCACGGCAGATTTCCCAGAGCTTCCGGCCGACAGCATAGTGAAGTTCAGGGCCGAAGTGAAGGACAAGGCCGGGAACCGGGCGGAGAAGGAGGGCAAGTTTTCGACTTTCGCAATACTTCCCCCCCAGAACGACACCCAGAACCAGACGAATCCACCGCCGGAGCAGCCCCAGGAACAGGGAATACCACTTAT